>DASVPT010000022.1:0-7223 GCA_036389535.1 Actinomycetota bacterium | reverse complement strand
AAGGAACTTCCGCCGCCATCGGGATTCGGCGATGTGGCCGGCTTGGCTCTGGTACCCGGAGCTGGAGGCGGCAAGGAACCGACGAAGAAGGACCGCCAAGCCGACGAGCGGGCGAAGCGTCAGCGAGAGAAACAGAAGCAGGAAGCCCGCCGGGCGAAGGAAGAGGCGGACCGGTTGGAGCGCGAGGCACGAAACGCCGAGCGCGAAGCGTTCAGGATCGAGCAGGAAGCGGCCAGGGCACGCACGGAGGCAGCCAAGCTGCGCAAGCTCGCCGACCAGGCCCGGCAGAAAGCCGAGCGCTACTCGAGGGCGTAGCGGAGCGGTCGTGCATAATCGGAAGCTCAGCCCGAGGCCAGGGGGTTCGAGCCGAGCTTGTCCGATTCGCCGACGATCACGCTTTCACCCGCACTGCAATCCGCTTCACCGCTGACCCTTCAGGTTCGGCGAGTGACCGGCGCGCTGGTCGGCCGTCCTGTTGAGAGCCAGGCGATCCAGCAAGAGCTGGAATCGGCGCTCGAGGGCCGCCTGACCAGCGTCACGCTCGAGGGCGAACCCGGGATCGGAAAGACCCGGCTTCTCCTCGCCGCCTCAGAAGTCGCGGCCGCCAAGGGGTTCACGCCGATCGCCGTCACCGCCGACGAGGAGCTCCGCGGGCCATTCCTTCTCGCGCAGGCCATCTTCACCGCCCCCTCCACGACAGAAGTGGCCGCTGGGACACCCGCGGAGGATCTTGTCCGCCAAGCGTTCGAAACACTCATCGGAGCACCACCTGCCGGGCTGGAAGGGCTGCCCCCCGAACAGCGGTTGATGCGGACGTTCGACCTGGGCGCCGTGGCGCTTCGGGCGCTCGCGGCGGAGCGGCCCGTCGCGCTCCTCGTCGACGACCTGCAGTGGGCGGACGAGGACAGCCTGCGGCTCCTCCGGTATGTGGTTCGAGCCGACGCCACCAGTCCCGTCTTCCTGTTGTTGGCGATCCGGCCCGAGGAAAGCGCGCTGGTGAACGAGGCGGTGACGCTGATCGCCGACATGGAGCGAATGGGGTTCGTCCGGCGCCTTCGCCTGAACCGCTTCACGCAGGTCGAGACCGGTCAATTCATGAAGCAGATCCTGGGCGGCGATATCAATTCCTCCAGCGCATCGACGATGCATGCCCAGGCCGAAGGCGTTCCGTTCATCCTGGAGGAGCTCGGAAGGGCGTACCGCGACACCGGAATGATCCAGGAGATCGACGGCGTGTGGACGCTCGCCCGAAATGCCGATCGGTTGGTTCCTTCGGCCGTCCGGACGCTGATTCAGCGGCGAGCCGCGCGGCTGCCGGATGCAACCAAGACGTCGCTTGCCGAAGGGGCGGTGCTCGGCCGGAGCTTCGGCCTTCGTGACCTGCGCGCGGTGAAGATGCAGCTCGGCGATGAGGAGTGCAGCCCGAACCTCCTGGCCGACGCGCTCGCCCCGGCCGTCACCGCGGGCCTTCTGGTCCAGCATCCCGAAGGCTCGGCCGCCGACTACAGCTTTCCGCACGAGCAGGTCAGAGAGTGGGCGCAGGCCGCGCTGACGGCGCCGCGCAAACGAGCGATCCACAGCGCGATCGTCGACATCTTCACCGCGAGCGGCGATCCCCCTCGGGCTTGCTTGTCCATGCTGGCCCAGCACGCCCTGGCCGCGGGCAAGGGCGACGTCGCTGCGACGTTCTCCCGCGACGCTGCCGTGGCCGCTCTGGAGGCCAACGCACCGGAGGAGGTCCTTCGAATCGTCCAGGAGACTCTTCCGGTGTCGTCCGCCCCTCAAGCCAGGGTCGATCTTCTTCGAGTGCAGGACGACGCGCTCGGCATGCTCCGGCGGTCGGGCGACCGGCTGGAAGGGCTCTCCGAGCTCTCGGCCCTGGCCGAGGCGTTGTCCGACCCGCATCTGGAGCTCGAGGTGATGCTGCGCAGAGCCGCGGCGCTTCGACTCTCCGGCGAGGAGGACCGGGCCGCGGAGGTCGCTCGCCGGGTTCGGGAGCTGGCAGCGCAACGCGGCGACCGCAACGCGGAGCTCAAGGCGTGTCTCGAGCTCGGTCAGGACTACCTTCGAAGAGAGATCGGCGAGGGGTTCTCGGACAGCCCCATGGAAGCGGACCTCGATGGAGCAAGTGACGCATTTCGGCAGGCCGCCGCTCTGGCGGAGCAGTTGGGCGACGAACGGGCCCTCGCCGATACCACACGCGAAATCGCGACGCTCGCCGTTTCGCGCCTGCGAGCCTGGTTCGTGGAGCAGGTTCAATCTGGCGCCTACGACGAGATCGTTCGCCGTGTAGCCGGCGGCGAGCGGTTGGAGGAAGACATCATGCCGACGCTTCCGGTCTTTCCCCTAGCCATGGAAGCCATGGGGGGACTGCAGAAAGCGCTGGAGCTCTACGAACGACTCGGCGATCGCCGCGGCGTGATGTCCACGATCATCAGCATGGCCTACCTGAACTACGGCCCGAACATTCACGTTCAGAGCTCCGCGCGGCGGATCGAGGAGATCCGGCGACTGGCCACCCGGATGAAGTCGCTCACCAAGGAAAGCGAGCGAGCGCTCGCCGACGTTCAGATGGCGTACGGGGTCCACGTTTACTCGCGCGCGAAGGTGGTTCCCGACCTGGCGCTCTCCCGCGGCGAGGAGGCGTACCAGAAGGCTCAAGTCCTCGGCGAGCGGGGGGTCGAGTTCGCCGCGGCAGGAGGGGTCGCCCTCACGCACCTCGACATGGACGAGGTCGACCAGGCCGAGCAGTGGCTGGACCGCGCTGCCGCAGTGGCGACCACCTCGCCGACCCCCTTGCGGGCCCGCCAGCTGGAGCTGTGGCGAGGGATGGCTCGGGCCGCTCGAGGTGACGCCCACGGCATGCGAATGCACCTGGAGCGAGCGGTACGGCTTGCGACCGAACAGGGCCTGCTGGCGCCCCGCTGCGAGATCGTCGCCTGGATGGCGTTGGAGACCGCTCGATTGGGCGCCGCGCACCACGACGAAGAGCTCTTGAGGCACGCGGAGCAATCGTCCGCCGACGTGAAGAGTCTGGTCGGGAGCCTCCCCGGGCACCCGCCGTGGGGAGCGCATGCCGACGCGGCCACGGCGATCGTGTCGCTCGAGCGCGGCGACATCGAAGGGGCAGCCGCGGCCGCGCGCTCCGCCATGGCCACGCGGAAAGCCGCGCTCCGGGAAGACGCGGACCTCGACATCGTTCTCCCCGCGGCTCGGGCCATCCTGGCGGGCGGAGAACCGGAGGAAAGGGAGCGAATCAAGAATGAGCTTCGGGTCATGCTGGCCCTGCTCGCTCAACGGATCCTGGACGAAGACGTCCGCGTGCGGTGGTTTCGAAGCCGCCGGTCGCGCGAACTCTCCGAGCTGGCCGGGTCCCTGGAAGCGGTTCCCGCAGCGGTCGCCCCATCGAACGGCGGGCCGGCCGCGCTCGATCAACGAGAGATGGCTCTCCTCCGACTGGTGACGGAAGGCCGGACGAACCGTGAGATCGCGCAGGAGGCGAACATGGACGAGGCGGACGTGGTCCGCCAGCTCGATGGCATCTTCGCCAAGCTCGGAGCGTCGTCACGGGCCGAAGCCACGAGCTTCGCATTCATGGCAAAGGTGATCTAGCGGTGTTGAGGGTTCGGGTAGACCGTCACCGATGCATCGGCGCCGGCAACTGCATCACCATCGCGCCAACGGCGTTCGATTGGCTCGAGGGCGACTTCGCCAAGGTGGACGTGGTCGAAACGACCAGCGTCGACGAAGAGCTGTTGCGCGACGCGGTCCTGTCCTGTCCAACGCAGGCCATCGAGCTCGAGGAAATCGAAGACTTCTCGCCCTGGCAGCTGAAGGACCGCGCCCCAACGACTCGCCGGGTCGCCAAGACCTTCATGTTCACCGACATCGTGAAGTCGACGAATCTCGTCGAGCTCCTGGGTGACGAGGCTTGGCAGGACCTGCTCCGTTGGCACGACGAGACGCTTCGCTCGATCTTCTCGGCGCATCGAGGCGAGGAGATCACCGCGACCGGCGATGGATTTTTCGTCGGGTTCGACAGCCCGGAGGCCGCCCTGGCCTGCGCCGTCGGCATCCAGCGAAATCTCGCCGAGCATCGGCGCCAGCACGGGTTCGCCCCTCAGGTCCGGATTGGGCTTCACGCCTCTGGGGCGATGCAGGTGGCGAAGAACCTCATCGGGAAGGGCGTCCACGAGGCCGCGCGGATCTCCGCGCTCGCGGAGGGTGGAGAGATCCTGGCGAGCAAGGAGACCGTGACCGGATCCCGCTACGCGGCCCTGGATTCGAAACAGGTCAGGTTGAAAGGCTTCGCCGAGCCCGTCGAGATCGTCTCGATCGAGTGGCGCTAGCGATTTAGTTGTATCTGGGCGATTCGAACAACGCGAGGATGTTCCCCTCGCTGTCCTTGAACCAAGCCGCCCGATCGCCAGGGCCGAACTCTGCGACCCCGCCCGTTGTCTTGACCCCAGGAATGTCGTACTCCTCGAATTTGACTCCCCGGGATCGGAGGTCATCCATCTCCGCGGACAGGTCCTTGGCCAGAAAACCCATGGCCGTGGCCTGGCTGGTGCCCGCGTACTGCGACTCGTAGATAAAGAAAGAGCTGGATCCACCAGCCTCGTACTCGATCCCAGCCGGCGCCTCGGACTTCGGCGTGAAGCCAAGCATGTCCGCGTACCACTTCTTGGCGCGTTCCAGGTCGCTTGCCGGGATCATCGTCGCGCAGCGTCGTTCAGTAAGCATGTGCCCCCTCCCCCTGTTGGGTCTTGGCGAGCATCTTCTCACAGGAGGGCCGGGGTGAATTCCCAAATGAGGATGCGCGGGTAGCCGGTGTCTACGTGGGCCCCCTGCTCCACATTGGAAAGAGCGACCAGAGCGCAACACGGGTCGCCACCGAACCGGCGGGGACCTACGCTGATGAAAGGAAAGACGCGCGATCCAATCTCGCCGGCGTCCCAACTGATTGCGTACGCCGACTGTGATCTGCGGTTAGGCCGGGTCAGGTGACCTTGATGGTGCCCTGCATGGTCGGGTGGATCGCGCAAAAGTAACGGAACGTACCGCGGTTCCTGAACTCGACCGCGAACGTTTCGCCGTGCGCAATCGGATTCGATCCGAACGATTTGTCCCGAGCTGTCACCGTGTGCTCCGTCGGATCCGCGTTCGTCCACCGCACGGTGGTTCCCGCCTTCACCTGGAGGAGCTCCGGAGTGAATGCGAACCCCTTGATGTCCACCGAATTCGCCGACGTGATCTGTTTCTTGACCAGTGGCGCATTTGTTCGAACCGTCAGCAGCGTCCGCATTCCGCGTTCCTCGTGATCGGCGACGTAGCAGTAGATCTTGTACGTGCCGGGAACGAGGTTGGCCCGGACGCGAACGGTTTCGCCCGGTCCAAACGTTTGCGTTTCGACCTTGAATCGATCCTCCGAGCCTCCACCGCTGCCGTGGCCGCTGGAATCGCCTCCTCCCCCTGACCCCTCTTCCTCGCTCTCGGACTCCAGCTCGAAACCGTGCGTCAGGCGACCGCCGTTCCGAACGACGAAGGTCACTTGACCAGGCCGGATGGTCTTGGCCTCCGGTGTGACCGCGAACTCGCCGAATCCCACTTCGAGCCCACCTTTCTTGGGGTCGACCAGGCGAGGGTTCGGCTTCGACCGAGTGGGCTCGCTCACGCTCGGCGCCAGCGTCGAGCGTCGGGGTGCGTTCGTCGAGGTCGTCTCGGCCTGACCCGAACACGCGGCCGTGAGCAAGACCACTGCGGCGATCACCGGTCCATAGAACAAATTCACGAGAGCCAGGCTAGCGCGGGAGCAGCTAAGAAAGCGTCGCGTCCAAGTGAAGACGTACTAATCTCCCTCGCGTGTTTCGAATGGCCATCGGCCACAGCGACGACCTCGACGCCGAGGACGCCGTCGAGGCGATCGTGGCCCAGTGTCGCGACACCCTTGGAGACGCGGCGCCGAAAGCCGGGCTCGTGTTTTCGACGTATGCCACGGATCCCGGGACGCTGGTCTCCAAGATTCGCGAGCGCATGCCTGGGATCGAGCTCATCGGAACCACTTCGATGGCGGAGATGTCGTCCGTGCTCGGGTTCCAAGAAGACTCAGTCACCCTTGCCGTCTTCGCTTCCGACACCGTCGACATCACGGCTGGCATGGGAACGAATGTTGCGTCGGACCCCCGAGCGGCCGCGCGCAGGGCGGTTGAGGAAGCGAAGGAGAAAACCACAAAGGAGCCGCGCTTGTGCGTGGCCCTCCCTTCGGTCGGCGGGCACGAGCCGGCGATTCTGATCGAACACATCAGAGAGGAACTGGGCGGCAACGTTGGTGTCGTGGGCGGCGGATCGGCTCCTGCGACCTACCGTGACGATCCCATGACCGCGCATCAGTTCCACAACGACCGCTTCACCAGTGACGCGGTGCCGATCCTTCTGTTCTCGGGTCCGTTGGTCTACTCGCTCGGGATCGACACGGGGTGGAGGCCGGTCGGACCGCGTGGCAAGGTGACGCGCTCATCCGGGCGCATCCTCCAGGAGATCGATGGGAGACCGGCTGTTGAGTTCTACGACCGATATGTCGGCGCTCGTGCCGAGCCCACGCCGGCCAATCCTCTGGCGGTCTTCGAACCCGGCACCGAGGACTTCTTCCTCAGGGTCCCCACCGTCTTTGACCGGGAGGATGGATCCATCACGGCGGCGGGGGCCATCCCTGAGGGAACCGAGGTTCAGCTGAGCGTGGCGGTCACGGACGAGATCTTCGGAGGAAGCAAGTCCGCGGTGGAGAAGGCCATCAAGGGATTCCCCGAGGGCTCCAAGCCCGAAGGGGCGCTGGTCTTTTCCTGTGCCATCAGGAAGCTGGTCCTCGGGACCCGGACAAGCGGCGAGTACGACATCGCCCAGGATCAGCTCGGGGCGGCCGTTCCGATTTGCGGCTTCTATTCCATGGGCGAGATCGCTCCGATCGAGACCGGCGCGACCCGCTATCACAACGAGACGATGGTCGCGGTGCTGGTCGGCACGGAGTGAGGGGTGTCCGGGGAAGAACCTGAGTCGCACCAGGACTCCATCCAACTTCGCAAAGAGAACCGGCTTCTGTCTCGCAAGCTCGCCCGACTGGAGTCGAACGTTCAGCAAATGGAGCAAATCCAGGATTCGACGTCGAAGCTCCTGTCGAAGCTGACACAGGAACTCGAAGAGGAGCGGGCGAAGTCCGAGGTGCTGCT
>DASVPT010000021.1:0-6222 GCA_036389535.1 Actinomycetota bacterium | reverse complement strand
CCGGCTATCACACCGAATATTCCGGCATCAAGTTCGCGATGTTCTTCCTCGCGGAGTACATGCACACGATCACGATCTCCGCGGTGGGCGTGACGCTGTTCCTCGGCGGCTGGCACGGACCGATGTTCGGAGCCGTTCGATGGCTCTGGCCGGTGCTGTGGTTCCTGGTGAAGCTCTACGTCGTCATCTACGCGCTGGTATGGGTTCGGGCGACGGTGCCGCGATTCCGCTACGACCGCCTCATGAGCTTCGGATGGAAGGTCCTCATCCCCGTTGGGCTTCTATGGATCCTCATCACCGCCGCTTCTGTGGTGCTGCCGAACGTGTACACCGACGGCCGAGCGGCGCTCATCATCGCGTCGGGAACCATCGCGCTCCTGCTCATCGCCGCGCCGTTGTTCGCTCGCAAGCCGCACGGCGAAATGGAGATCGCTTCGGAGCCGCTCGGGACACGGGAGCTGGGAGAACGACCCTGATGGCCGAGCGGCAAGATCCTCGGCGGGCTGACTCACCGGGCCTCGGGCGAGCGATCCTCCGGGGCGCCGCCAAGGCGGCCGTGGGTTTCACCGTCACGTTTCGTCAGATCTTCCGCCGGAACGTGACCCGCGAATATCCGACCGAGATCCCGCAGCTGCCGCCGCGTTCCCACATCGGCAGGCACCTTCTCAACAAACACGACAACGGCCTGGAGAAATGCATCGGGTGCGAGCTCTGCGCGTGGGCTTGCCCGGCAGACGCGATCTACGTGGAAGGCGAGGACAACACCGAAGAACACCGCGTCTCGGCGGGCGAGCGGTACGCGAAGGTCTATCAGATCAACTATCTGCGGTGCATCATGTGCGGCCTCTGCGTCGAGGCGTGCCCGACCCGCGCCCTCACGCTCACCAATAACTTCGAGATGGCGTGGGAGAGCCGCGAGGCCGCCGTCCTCGAGAAGTGGCAGCTGCTCGAGCCCCCGTTGCCACTCGGGACCGCCCCGGGCACCGAGCAGGGGAAGTAATGACAGCCGACTGGATCGCCTTCTGGGTGATCGCGCCGATCTCCGTAGGGTCTGCGGCGGCGATGGTGCTGGCGCGAAACGCGGTCCACGCCGCGCTGTTCCTCATCGTGAACTTCTTCACGCTCGCCGTCTTCTTCTTGATTCTCGGATCTCCGTTTCTCTTCGTTGTGCAGATCATCGTGTACGCCGGCGCGATCATGGTGCTGTTCCTCTTCGTGCTGATGCTGCTCGGCGTGGCACGCGAGGTTCCGCTGGTCGAGCACATCAGGGGCCAGCGGGTCCTGGCGGCGCTGTTCGGGGTCGGCCTGGTGGTCGAGATCGTCCTGGCCCTTCGCCTGGGGGTCGGGTTCTCGCAGGGCGCCGTTCCCGACTTCGCCCAAGCGCGGACGGTCCAGGCACTCGCCCGGGTCTTGTTCAACTCGTACTTCTTCCCATTCGAGGTCACGTCCGTGCTGCTGATCGTGGCGGCCATCGGCGCGATGCTTCATGGCCGGCGCCGCATCGCCGACGAAGAAACGCTCGACGCCGAACCCGCCGCTGGAGACGAGCCGGTGCGAAGCGGTGTGGGCGCAACGCCGTGAGGACGCCGATCTCGTACTTCCTGCTGGTCTCGGCACTTCTCTTCACGATCGGCTCCGTCGGGGTCCTGGTCCGCCGGAACGCCCTGGTGATCTTCATGTCGGTCGAGTTGCAGCTGAACGCGGTCAATCTCGCGCTGGTGGCGTTCTCGCGCCAGCACGGGAACCTCACCGGTCAGGTGCTGGCGTTCTTCTCCATGGTGGTGGCCGCCGCCGAGGTGGTCGTCGGGCTGGCCATCATCGTTTCGCTGTACCGAAAACGTCACAGCGCCGACGTCGACGACGCGAGTCTGCTCAGGGGCTGACGAGTGATCGCGCTGTCCGCATCGTCTCCTTCGTACACGCCATCTGCCGTGATCGTGGCGCTCATCCCGCTGCTGCCCCTGGCCGGAGCGGCGGTGTTTCTGCTGGGCGGACGGCGATGGCCGGGACGAACCGCCGGCTGGGTGGTTTCGGCTCTCATCGCCGCCTCGTTCTTTCTCTCTTTTTCGGTGTTCCTTTCGATCATCGGAAACCCCTCGGGCTCACGAACCTTCGTGACGCACCTGTTCGATTGGATCACCGTCGGTCGGTTCCGCGTCGGCATGGATCTCCGGATCGATCCGCTTTCGCTGGTGATGGCGATGACGGTCACCGGTGTGGGGTCGGTCATCCATTTCTATTCGATCGACTACATGGAGGACGACCCCAGGTTCAGCAGGTTCTTCGGCTACATGGGCCTGTTCGTCTTTTTCATGCTGACCCTGGTCCTCGCCGACAACTTCGCGCTCCTCTACCTCGGGTGGGAGGGCGTCGGGCTGTGCTCCTACCTGCTGATCGGATTCTGGTTCGAGCGGAAATCCGCAGCCGACGCCGCGAAGAAGGCGTTCATCACCACGCGAATCGGCGACGCCGCGCTCCTCATCGGGATCGTGTTCGTGTGGTTCAAGTTCGGGTCGCTCCGTTTCGACGACGTGTTCAGGGCGGCACCCGGCCTCGCCGGCGGCACCGCAACCGTCATGGCGCTGCTGCTGTTCGCCGGTGCGGTTGGCAAGTCGGCGCAGCTGCCGCTGCACGTCTGGCTTCCCGACGCCATGGAAGGCCCGACGCCGGTTTCGGCGCTCATCCACGCCGCCACCATGGTTACCGCTGGGGTGTACTTGGTGGTGCGGTCGCACGCGATCTTCGAAGCATCGGGAGTGGCGCTTAACGTGGTGGCCATCGTCGGTGTGGTCACGGCGATCTACGCCGGTCTGGCCGCGCTCGGACAGGACGACATCAAGCGGATGCTGGCGTACTCCACCATGAGCCAGCTCGGGTTCATGTTCTTCGGCGCCGGCGTCGGCGCGTACTCCGCGGCGATCTTCCTCCTGGTCGCGCACGCCTTTTTCAAAGCCCTGCTGTTCCTCGGCGCGGGTAGCGTCATGCACGGTCTGGACGATCAGACCGACATGGTGAAGATGGGCGGCCTTCGAAAGGCCATGCCGGTCACCGCCCTCACCTGGTTCATTGGGTGGCTGGCCATGAGCGGCATATGGCCACTCTCCGGGTTCTTCGCCAAAGACCAGGTGATCGCCGCGGCGCGCCAGGGCGGCCGAATCGGGCTGTGGCTGGCCGCGCTGCTCGGTGCGCTGCTCACGGCGATCTACGTGAGCCGCGCCACGTTCATGGCGTTCTTTGGCTCACCTCGAACCGAGAGCCATCCACACGACCCGCCGCAGATCATGCGGGTGGCCCTGATCATCCTGGCGGTCGCGGCGACGGTGGGCGGCAGCCTCGGGTTCTCCGCTACGACCGGACCGATCCCTCGCTTCCTCGCGCCGGTTGTCGGGGCGACCCGTGAGATGCATCAAGGTCCATCCGAGCTCGTGCTGGCCCTGATCTCGACGGCCATCGCCCTGGTCGGCATCGGCGTCGCCTACTTCGTGTACGTCTCAGGTCGAATCGACTGGCAGGCGCTTCGCGTTCGATTGGCCCGGCCCAAGCGGGCGCTCCAACGCGGGTTCTACGTGAACGACCTCTACTCGAACGGTGTGGTCGCTCCGGCGAAGCTGGGCGCCGCCTTTACGGCCTACATATTCGATCTCCGAGTGGTCGATGGTGCGGTGAACGGACTCGGGCGGGTGTTCGCCGCGATTGCGTCCGCGGGCCGAAAGCTCCAGACCGGATTCGTCCGGACCTATGCCGTGGGGCTGCTGCTCGGGACCGTCGGCATCCTCTGGTACCTGGCGGTGAGGTTCTGATGGTTGGGCCCCAATCGTCCGGCGGGTTTCCATGGCTCACGGTCATCACCTTCCTGCCGCTCGTCGGCGCGGTGATCGTGGCGCTGATTCCCCGAGGAGTGTTGGGCGCCCATCGCGTCGCCGCCCTCGCCACCACGGTCGTCACGTTTGTGGTCTCGGTCGGGATGTTGTTCGCCTATCAGAGCGGCGAAGGGCATCTCCGGGCGGGGTTTCAGTTCGTCGATCGAGCGACCTGGGTCGGTCCGCTGAACTTCCAGTACGTGCTGGGCGTGGACGGGATCAGCCTCTGGCTGGTGCTGCTGACGACGTTTCTGATGCCCGCCGCGATCCTCGTGTCTTGGCGCCTCCAGCAGCAGGTGAAGTACTTCATGGTCTCGTTTCTGCTGCTCGAGACGGCGATGCTCGGGACGTTCGTTGCTCTCGATCTCCTGCTGTTCTTCCTGTTCTTCGAGGCACTCCTGTTTCCGATGTACCTGATCATCGGAACATGGGGGAGTGAGCGGCGCGTCTACGCTGCCGTGAAGTTCTTCCTGTTCACGATGGCCGGGTCGGCGTTCCTCCTGGTCGGGATCCTGTTCCTTTATTTCCGCGCCGGGTCGCAAACCGGGCACGCGACGTTCGACATCACGCAGCTCGCGCAGCTCGAGATGCCGGCCGCCACCGCGAGGTGGCTCTTCCTCGCGTTCTTCGTGGCGTTCGCGGTCAAGGTTCCGCTGTTCCCACTCCACACCTGGCTGCCGGACGCGCATACGGAAGCACCCACCGCCGGCTCACTCATCCTCGCGGCGATCCTCCTGAAGATCGGCGCGTACGGCCTCATTCGGTTCAACCTCTCCCTCTTCCCTGAGGCGTCGAACTACTTCCGCGTCTTCGTATCGGTTCTGGCGCTGATCGGGATCGTCTACGGGGCGGTGGTGGCGCTCATCCAAACGGACATCAAGCGGCTGGTTGCCTACTCCAGCGTCTCGCACCTCGGGTTCGTCGTCCTCGGGACCTTCGCCTTCACGCTCCAGGGGCTCTCGGGAGGCGTCCTGCAGATGATCAACCACGGGCTCTCCACGGGGGCGCTGTTCCTCCTGGTGGGGATGCTCTACGAACGGCTCCACACGAGAGATCTCACGCAAATGGGCGGCCTGAACGTCACGGTCCCGGTCCTGGCCGGCGTATTCCTCTTCGTGACGCTTTCCTCGATCGGACTTCCCGGGCTGAACGGTTTCGTCGGCGAGTTCCTCATCCTGGTGGGGACGTTCGTGAAGACCAAGGCGTTCGCCGTGGTGGCCGTCACCGGTGTCGTTCTGGCCGCCATCTACCTCTTGTGGGCGTACCAGCGAGCGTTCCATGGTGTGCCGGCCGTGGCCGGCGGTTCGCACGACGGCGAAGCGCTGACCCCGCTGGAGCGGGCGCAGCACAGCGCGGGGCGGCTGTTCGACCTCAACTTGCGGGAGCGAGCGCTTCTGGCGCCGATCCTGGCAGCGATTCTGCTGGTTGGTCTTTTCCCGAACCTGCTGCTGAACAAGATCGAGCCGAGCACCAGCCAGCTCAGCAACTGCGTGCAGCGTCAAGCCTCCACGCCGACGGTGACGCTTCGCTGCGTTCCCACCACGCCGGCTGGACCATCTGCCGTCTTGACCAGGCCGGAGTGAGATGAGTTTCTTTCTGTCCCAGGCCGCTCCGGCGACCACACCCCATCCGCCTCTCCAGTTCGGCCCGGTCGCGCCGGAGCTCGTTCTGGTCGGAACGGCGATCGCGCTCCTGCTGCTTGACGCACTCGTGACGCTGCGAGATCAGCGTCCGCTCGTTCTGCTTTCGCTGGCCGGAATCGCGGGCGCGGCGGCCTCTTCGATCGCGCTGTGGTCATGGCACGGCCCCGCGACGGTGCTCGGGAACATGGTCGCCGCCGACCGATTCGCGGTTTTCCTTCGGCTGGTTGTTCTGGGTGTGGCGGCGCTCGGTGTTCTGCTGTCCTACCACTACCTGGACCGGGCCGGCGAGGCTAGAGGCGAGTACTACCCGTTGCTCCTCTTTTGCACGGCAGGGATGACGCTCATCGTGTCGGCCGCCGACCTCATTCTCATCTTCCTTGCGCTCGAGATCCTCTCCCTCTCGCTCTACCTGATGACCGGCTTTTCGTTCCGCCGTTTGGCCTCCGCCGAGGCGTCCATGAAGTACTTCCTGCTGGGCGCTTTCTCGTCGGCGTTCTTCCTCTATGGAATCGCCCTGGTCTACGGGGCGACGGGAACGACGAACCTCGCGGCGATCTCGGGTCGGCTCAGCGGCCAGGCCTCAGTGGCGCTCGCGCTGGGCGCGGCCGGTCTGCTGACCACCGGGTTCGGATTCAAGGTGGCGGCCGTGCCGTTTCACATGTGGACGCCCGATGCGTATCAAGGGGCGCCTACGTGCGTGACCGCGTTCATGTCTGCGG
>DASVPT010000020.1:0-2841 GCA_036389535.1 Actinomycetota bacterium | reverse complement strand
ATAGGAGAGTGCCAGCCCGGCCTCTTCCTCGGTGGTCGGGAAGAAAACCTCGGCGTCCAGGCCGTAGCAGGCCGCTCGTTCTTGCCAGTAATCGGGCGGGCTGACGTCCTTCGGCAGGCTCGTCAGGTCGATGTCGAGATTTGGCACGCCGGTCATCCTAAGCGTCTCGCCCTCGAAAGACCAGAGGCTTTCGTTCGCCTCGCTTTTCACGGGATCCCCCTCCCAGCTCGGTCACTTGGGCTCGGGCGGCGTCTAGTGGAAGAGGGCATCCTGCCCGGTCTGCACGTTGGCGTCCATACCGCAAAATGACGAAATGCCAAATTTTTTAGGCACGCCAGCGTGCATAACGGCCCGGGAAAGCGGGAACGAGAGTCACGCCGGTCCGGCGAATCGACCCCGCCCGTGAGAGTCGGGGTGTTGTGGTCCAATATCGAATAACGGAACGAGCAGAGAATTCGGTTCTCCTCGCCTTGAGCGGCGAGCTCGCCAACCATTTCTGGAGCGATCACATTCGTAAGGTCCTGGACGAGGACCTCGCCAATGACGGGATCGGGCTCATTCGCGTGGACCTATCTGGGGTCTCGTTTCTCGATAGCTATGGCGTGGCCACCCTGGTGGCGCTTCTCAAGGAGTCCCAGGACCGGGGAAAGTCCTTCGTCATCGAAGGCGCCGAGGGCCAAGTCCTCGAGAAGCTCGGCGTGACAGGAGTCCTGAAGGTCCTCCAGAAGGGGGCGTAGCCGCTGCCGGGCACGGCCCCGCTTGCCGGCACCACGATCCTGGACCTCACCCGCCTCTTGCCGGGCGGCTACTGCACGCTCCTGCTCGCGGACCTGGGCGCGGACGTCATCAAGGTAGAGGAACCCGGCCGCGGCGATTACATCCGGTGGACGCCCCCGCTCGTCGACGGCGAAGGTGCTGCGCACCGCGCTCTGAACAGGGGAAAGCGGTCAATCACGCTCAATCTCAAGCATGCCGAAGGGCCTCCGCTTCTGCGACGACTGGTTCGACAGGCGGACGTGCTGGTGGAGAGCTTCCGGCCCGGCGTGATGGCTCGCCTGGGCGTCGGTTACGAGGAGCTGGAGCAGGAGAATGCCGCGCTGGTCTATTGCGCGATCACGGGCTACGGGCAGGACGGCCCCTATCGCGACGTGGTGGGGCACGACATCAATTACCTGGGCTACGGGGGCGTTCTTTCGATGACCGGTGTGCCCGGCGGTCCTCCCGTGGTCCCGGGAGTCCAGGTCGGCGATCTGGGCGGGGGAGCGCTTCTGGGGGCGGTCGGGATTCTCGCCGCGCTGATCGACCGGGCGAATACGGGGAGAGGCCGGTTCGTCGACGCTTCCATGCTGGATGGCGTGGTGTCGTGGCTCTCGATGCACGCTGGCCAGTACTTGGCCACGGGGCAACCGCCCGGCTTGGGCAACGCCCCGCTGAACGGCGCGTACGCTTGTTACCACGTCTATCGGACGGCGGACGGCCGATATCTAACGGTCGGAGCGCTGGAGCCGCAGTTCTGGGAAGCGTTGTGTCGAAAGCTCGGATGCGAGGAGCTGATCGCAGACCAGTACGGGCCGCCGGAGCGCCAGGCGGATATGTCGAACCGCTTGGAGGCGATCTTCATGACGAGGAGTCGGGACGAGTGGCTGGCGGAGTTCCGGGACATCGAGGCATGCGTCGGCCCCGTGAACGACTTGCGCGAGACGTTCGCCGATCCCCAGGTTCGACACCGAGAGATGCTGGCCGAGGTTGACGGCCAACCGGTCGGACCGGCCTCGCCGTTCAAGCTTTCCGGCGGCTCCAGGTCCGCCTTGAAAGGAGCACCGAAGTTGAGTGAACACACCGCCGACGTGCTTCGCTCCCTCGGCATCGACGAGAAAGAATTCCAGGGCCTCGCTCGGCGCGGTGTCGTTTAACTTGCGGCGTGAAGGGGAGCGTGTTCCCACGCTCCCCTTCGCCTGACCCGCTACTTGCTTTTGGATGTGGCCTCGACCACGCGCCACCTTCCAGCTCCGGCAGTAGTGGGGCCAGCTGTCTCGGTGGCGACGCACGATGGATCGACCAGCGCGACGTAGTACTGAGGGGACCCGCTGTCGTCTACATCCAGCGCCGAGGTGCTGAAGTAAACCTGAGGTGAGTCGTCTCCCCACAGATATCCCTCGGTTTCGTCTCCGAACCGCGAAACGGGGAGGACGGCATTCTCACAAGCTTCCAGAGCGTCGAGGCGCGCCTGGAGCGTCTTCACACGTGAATTCAGGTTATTCAAGTGGTTGTTCACGCAGCCGAATCCGCTGCACGAGGCGGGCCAACTGGTTGCTGCCCATGCGACGCCGCCACCGATGAGCACGCCGGTCAGCACACTCACCGCGATGATCTTCTTCACCTTGGGCTCCTTTCTCGACCTGACGGCCGACCAGACTTGACGGGACGGTTAACAAAAGCGTGGGGAAACTGTCACGGCAAGCCGGTGCCGTCAAGGAAAACTGTTGACTCGTGGCAAAACCATCCGTTGGGTCTAGCTCTCCCGTGTCCCCCTGCGAGGCTGGGACGATAGGCACCGTGGCTGGAGACGAAGAGCAGCACACATCCGCTCCGGTTTCGACTGACATTCCGCGAGTTCTGGTCGTGACCAACGACTTCCCGCCGAGGGTCGGAGGCGTTCAGCAGTACGTCTGGAACGCGGTCCGCCATCTGCCGGCCGATCGCGTCGCCGTCCTCGCGCCCAACTGGCCGGGGTGGCGCGAGCACGATCGCACCCAATCATTCGCGATCCACCGGTGGCCCTCAACCGTGGCCTGGCCGACCTCGGAGCTCGCGCGTCGCGTCGACTCACTGATCAAGGAG
>DASVPT010000019.1:0-9159 GCA_036389535.1 Actinomycetota bacterium | reverse complement strand
AAGTCGGCGGACGACCAGCGCCAGATCGCGTTCACGATCAAACTCAAGAGCCTCTCGCCGCAACCGCCGCCGAACGCCCGCTACCTCGCCTTCTTCACCGGCGCCGACGGCATCGTCTACTTCGCGGGGATGACCACGTTCCCGGACGAGAACGGCGGCCGGCCCGTGTTCCGCTTCGGCACCGGCACCTCGGCCTTCGACGACCTTGGCTTCGGCGCGCCGGGATCGACCTACAACATCGACGGGACCATCACCGTCGTCGTTCCCGCCGAACGGTTGGGTTCCGCCGTCGCCCCGGGCGCCGTGCTCACCGGCTTCCGCGTCGGCGCGCGGCTGTCGCCGGGGGCGGCGAACGCCGGCTACCTGAACGGAGCCGACCTCGACGAGGCTGCCGCGGCCGCCAACTTCCAGGTGCCCAACATGGGCGCCTGCGGCGAGCGGGAGGGCGGCGGCGGGGGCGGCCCGGTCACGATCGGCGGGCCGAGCTTCACCGTGCACGTCTCGCCGGCGGGCGTCGCGGACAGCGCCGGGGAGCCCACGCTGGACGTCAACACACGAACGGGCAGCATCTTCTTCATCGCCAGTACCGAGGTGGACCGCGTCAAATTCGACGACAGCGTGTCGCCGGCGCGCGACACCTGGGAGGACAAGACCGGCACCCTCACCGGGCTGCGGACGAGCGATCCGATCCTCGTCGCCGACCGCGACACCGGCCGCATCTTCGCCTCCCAGCTCGTGCTCGGCCTGGGCAACAGCATCCAGGAGTACAGCGACACCGACGGCGATAGCTGGAACCCGAGCGTGGGCGGCAGCCAGCGCGCGGGGCTCGACCACCAATCCCTCGGCGTCGGCCCGTACCCGGCGGGGTCGCAGATCCCGCACACCTATCCGAACGCCGTCTACTACTGCTCGCAGGACCTCTACGCCGCCTACTGCTCGCGCAGCGACAACGGCGGCATCACCTTCGGCGTCAGCGTGCCCGTCTACACGCTGCTGCAGTGCGGCGGCCTGCACGGGCACCCCA
This sequence comes from Actinomycetota bacterium, assembly GCA_036389535.1. Taxonomy (GTDB): domain Bacteria; phylum Actinomycetota; class UBA4738; order UBA4738; family UBA4738; genus JALYGK01. Next base: position 8,135 of record DASVPT010000019.1, on the reverse strand, counting down.
AGGTGGCGCCCGACGGCACCGTCTACCTGCCGAACAAGGGCTGCACCGACGGTCAGTCGCTGATCGTATCCGAGGACGCCGGCCAGAGCTGGGACATCCGGCCGATCTCCAACTCCGGCCAGGGACGCTGGGATCCCTCGGTGGGCGTCGCCTCCGACGGTACCCTGTACGTCGGCTACATGGAGCAGGGCAACGACAAGCCGATGATCGCCGTCTCGCACGACAAGGGCCGGCACTGGACCACGGCAGTGGACGTCGGGGCCCCCTACGGCATCCGCAACGCCGTCTTCCCCGCCGTGGTGGCAGGCGACCCGGAGCGTGCCGCCTACTTCTTCCTCGGCACGACCAAGCCTGGCCATTCCGGCGATCCGGCATCGATGGGGAACACCACCGCCGATCCGTCCGACGACGCGCGCTGGTACGGCTACGTCGCGATGACGTTCGACGGCGGCCTCAACTGGACCGTCCGCAACGTCACGCCCGACGATCCCGTGCAGCGCGGCGCCATCTGCGACGGCGGCTTCGGCAGCGACTGCGAGGCGGCAGGGACGCGCAACCTGCTCGACTTCAATGACGCGATCATGGACGAGAAGGGCCGTGTGCTGGCCGCGTTCGCCGACGGCTGCACGGGCCCCTGCGTCACCGGCGGCACCAACGCGCTGACCGACGACGGCGTGATCGTCCGCCAGGCGGACGGCAAGCGGCTCCTCGCCGAGTTCGACCCGCCGGAACCGACCATCCCCGGCACGCCCAGCCTCTCCGGCCGCCGCGATGCGGCCGGCGTCCACCTGACCTGGACGCAGCCGCTCGAGGGGGGCGCGCCGATCACGCACTTCAAGGTCTACCGCGGCACGAGCCCCGGCAACCTGGCCCACCTCGCCGACGCGATCAGCCTCACCCGCTTCGAAGACCGCTCGGTGGCGGCCGGCGTGCGCTACCACTACGCGGTGACGGCGGTGAACTCCTTTGGCGAGAGCCCGCAGTCGAACCAGGTGGCGCTGCTCGAATTCACGGAGGCGGAGACCGCCTGCGTCACGCCCGGCATCACGCTGCTCACCGACGCCGCGGGTGACAGCGCCGGCGGCGCGGCCGCGTTCGACATCCGCTCCGTGCGCGTCGCCGAGCCGGCCAGCCTGCCCGGCAAGGTGGCCTTCACCTACAAGGTGGGCGACCTCTCCGCCGTCCCGCCGGGCACCCGTTGGGTGCTCCGCTTCAAGACCTCCGGCACGCTGCCCGCGGGCGCGGAGGACTGGTTCGTGGGGATGACGACGATCGCGGGCGAGACCAGCGCCAACGCCCCGGCGGGACCGCGCTTCGTCTACGGCACCACCGGCGTCGTCACCGCGCCCGTCGCTGGGGCGGGCGTGGCGCGCGTCTTCACCATCCTCGGCGACCTCTCCGCGGGCAGCGGCTACGCGCCGGACGGCACCATCTTCCTGCTCCTCGACAAATCGCGGGTCGGCGCCACCACTCCCGGCGACGCGATCCTCTCGATCACGCCGAGCGTGCGCGCCCAGCTCACGCCGAACAACCAGCTCATCTACGACGAGGCCGGCAGCGCGAACTACACGCTGCGGGCGGCGAACGCCTGCGACGTGAACCAGCTTCCCGTGGCGGCGCTCACCGCCACCGGCAACGTCGGCCCGGCCCCGCTCACGGTGACCTTCGATGGCTCCGCCAGCCAGGATCCCGACGGCAGCATCGCTACCTACATGTTCGATCCGGGCGACGGCAGCCCGCTGGTCCAGCAGACCTCGCCGATTTTCAGCCACACCTACCGCGCCAACGGGCAGTATTTCGCCGAGCTGGCAGTCCAGGACGCGCGCGGCGGGTTCAGCGCCAACACGGCGAGCGCCGCCGTCGACGTCCGAGACAACACCGACAGCGACGGCGACGGTGTGCCGGACTCGCGCGACGAGTGCCCGGGAACGCCCGCCGGCACGCCGGTGAACAGCGTCGGCTGCCCGGTCACCACGCTGCGCGACAGCGATCGTGACGGCATCCCGGATCGCACGGACAACTGCAAGAGGGTACCGAACCCCGATCAGGCCGATCGCGACGGCGACGGCAAGGGCGACGCCTGCGACAACAGGTGACCTAAGGTGACCTAGTAGCCGGCCGTCGAAGGCGGCCGGCACTGCCACTTGCACCGGGGCATTCGCGCATGACCCTGCTGTACGAAATTGACGACATCCAGCGCTTCACCCGGGTCGCGATTTGAAGGACCGCTGAGGGTGCCAGCGATTAGATCGGTCCAGAGGAGCGAGGGTGCGCCAGCCTCTTGGACCTATTTCATAGGCTCTTCTTTCACCAAGACCCTGGCACCCTTTCCCGGGCTCTGCGAACACCTGGCAAGAGGACTTCACCTCTCCAGTTCTGTGCCATGCCCGGCACACACGTGACGCGCTTCACCGGCGGACGGCGAAGCCGGCCGTCCGAGTGCAAGCGCCGTGTTGTGCGGCGCACCACTAGGATCGCCATTCGCTCTGCTCGAACGATTTATTACCGGCAGCCATAGGCCTCCTTATACCCGCGATCGTCATTCCTGCCTTTTTCCGTATTCCTCCAAGCACTTTTCCAAGGGGTTGCCCTCGTCGTAAATGCAGCCGCAGAAGCGCTTGCAGTCCTCGGGGCGAGCATTATTGGTGCACCCGTTCGTGCACTCTAGCTGAGAATTGCCGGGGCGGATATCGTACACAAAGTTGTTGATGACGATGACTGAAACGACGGCGGCGACAGCGCATCCAAAGAATACCCAGGGAAACTGGCTGGACATCTTCCGATGTGGCGCGGTACCGACGTCACCCGACGATACAAGAGGAAGAACGTATTTCAACCGCCCATAGTCCCAACATAGCAAATATAAGTTTGCTAACAGCATGAGCGTAGCGATGCGAGTGCCTTCAAAGCGGGTCGCATAGGTCAGAACACAAATGTTGAAGATAACCGGTAAATAGAGAATCGCTCCCAGCAGCGTCGTCCTAGAATGAGCAATAGCAGCGCCGCCGTCAGCTGGCTCACGCCGATAAACGTGTAGTAAAAGCCGGTACGGTATAACGCGTCAAAATAGTGGCCTAGTGGATGATTGGAGGGTAACGCGGTAAACCGCTCTCCCATAACTTTTACTATGCCAGAAGGGATAAACCCCAGGGCCAATGCGATGCGGCAAAAGACGGCGAAGTAGCGCAACCATCGGTTGCGCCTGCATTCGTCGTAGAGATGGTCAAGCTTCGCAAGTAGGTTCATAAGATCAAAATCAAATGGGTGCAGTACGCTCCAATTCTGGCGGCATAACGCCGATGGCGGTGAGCGCGCGGAAACCGCGCTGTTTGCGGTTTCCGCCCGCTCGACCGCCCTGGTTGGCCACACACCGATACGTTGCGATATCTGTATGCAGCTTCTCCTCTTCAGCGGCTGCTCCAATTCTACCCGGAGCACCAGGCTATGGCTAGATGCTCCGCCATACGCAAGTGCCAGTTTGGTGTCGGAGCGTAGCGGAGGCACCAAGCTGGCTCGGGTTGTGCCACGTACGCTCTGGACGCAGACGTGGGCTTCAGCTGTTTGGCACCGGAGCGTAGCGGAGGTGCCAAGCAGCTGACACACCTGTCATTCGACGGAGAGCCGTCTCTACTCGACTAGCACCCATTAGCGCGGCATTTAGGCGTCGCTGCTTTTCGTGGATGTTCCCGCGGTCGGGGTGCCTGTTTCATCTACTCGGTTCGATATCGACGCCGATTTTGCGCGGACTTCATTGATCTGTTCTCGAATCCAGGATTCAGGAGGGCCCTCGGTACGCAACCGACGGATAATGGCCTCCTCCGAGAGGCCAGATCCCAAGTATTGTTCGATTCTGAAGCGAGCCTCTCTAGGATTGATGATACGCCCGGACACTGGGACGCGTCGGATTTCCCGACGGAGTAGGTCGAGTTCCTGCTTAATCTCAATGATGTCCTTTTCCCGGAGTGTCACAGAGGGCGCTGCGGCTGCTGGCCTGACATGGAGGAAGGCTGGCAGCACCGCTTCCTGAGGTGCCTTCAACACCTCGGTAATAGATGTTTGTACTTTCTCCTGGAGGCGCTCGCCCCAGCGGGGGTCATTTTTGTCGTATACGATGATCCGCAACGCCCGAAGATCAAACGGAATGTCGTCCATCGATTCGGCGACGAGAATTGCTGGTTTTCCGAGCGCATGCGCCAACCCTAGCTCATAGAAAACATTCGGATTCTTGCCAGTGAGGTCGGCTAAGAGCAGTTTGGCTCGCTGGGTATAACTCCAAATATCGTTGACGATTGTACTGGGCCTGTAAAGATCGTCTGCGCGATGCGGCTCTAGCTCGACGGCTTCGATAGCGGGTGCGTAGATCGTCTCGTAGTAGTCGTCTAGCCAACCGCCGAATGGCATAATGACGAAGCAGATATCCCGACCCGTTCCCTTCGCCGGGACATCGGCCGGTCGTTTAGCCGGCTTTTTCGTTCTCTTGCGAGATGCCATATTACTCTCCGCGACTGCCAACCTCTAGGTCGATATTGCCTGGCCCTCGTGGCGTGCTTACCGACAGGCTCGCGGTGCTGTCCTAGAAATTTGTGAGAGAGTGCTATGTCATTCATTCTATGAATCTTAGCCATTCTACACCGATTCTTGCTTCTCGTCAATGTTGGCCAAACAGGTCGTGTAAGCAGCCGCGGCAGACGGGACTCCCAACTCTTCTCCAGAGTAGCTGGAGCCCTTTGCCTCGCAAAGCTATCTCGCGGCAACGACTGGAGTTGCTTCGCGGGTATCCCGGGCGCAGGCGCCGCCATCCTCCTCACTCTCCTTGACTCGGCTTGTCCCCGCCGCTTGGCGAGCCGGGCCGCCTGAGCCTTCCCCCGCGAGGCTGGCTGTGCTATCTTGACGAGGTCGACCTCTCCCCATCCGCAAGGTGCGCAGCCAGGGCACGGCAGCCGTTCGGCGACTGCGCGCGGAGCGGTCTGGTCAGCGCGGAGGAAACACATGACGACTGTTTCCGTCCCTGGGGCCGAGCTGTTCTATACGGCGCGGGGCAAGGGGCCGGCTTGCCTCGTCTTGTGCAGCATCGGTACGAAGCCGTATGAGATCCAGATGCCGTCCCAACTGAGCGACCGCCTGCAGCTCGTCTTCGTCGACCTGCGGGGAGGCGGACGATCGACGGGTGAGCCCTCCGACCTCACTTTCGACGTGCTCGCCAGCGACCTGGAGGCCGTCCGCGCCGATCTCGGGGTCGAGCGGCTCGCCGTCCTGGGGCATTCGATTCTCGGCGTGCTCGCGATCGAGTACGGCAGGCGCTGTCCCGCCAGCGTCTCGCACGTGATCACGGTGGGGACTCCGCCGTTCGGCGACATGGCCCGGGTGTTGGCGCGAGCCGCGTCGTTTTTCGAGGAGGATGCGTCGGAGGAGCGCAAACAGGTCCTCCGGGACAACCTGGCCAGGCTGCCGGCGGACGCCTCCATGGGCCAGATCATGTTCGCGCAGACGCCCATGCGTTTCTTCGATGCGCGCATCGATGCCGCTCCCCTGTTCGCGGAGGCGAGCGCCAAGCCGGAGCTGATCGCGCACCTCCTGGGGCCGCTCACGGCGGGCTGGGACGTCACCGCCGCATCGCCCCCGTTGCGCGTGCCGGTCTTTCTCGCCCATGGACGCCATGACTACGTGGTTCCCTACGTTCTCTGGGAGGGCATCGCGGACCGGCTTCCCGGCGCTACCTTCCGGCTCTTCGAGCGGAGCGGGCACCAGCCGTTCTTCGAGGAGCCGGAAGAGTTTGCCTCGGCATTGATGGACTGGATGATCTGATATCGTTGCCCCACCTTGCACGGAGGCCTGAGAATGAGGATGACGACCGGCTCCTTCGCTTTGTCTCTGTTCTGCCTGCTGCTGCCCGCGACCGAGGCCGTCGAGATCACCGCCGAGCCCTCACATCACCTGGCCCTCGCCAACGAGCAGGTCCGCGTCTTCCAGGTCGCGGTGGCGCCGCACGCTTCCACGCTGCTGCACCACCACGGCCACGACTATCTCTTCGTCACGCTGGGAGAGTCCCACATCTCGAACGAGGTGCTCGGCAAGCCGCCGGTCGAGGTGAAGCTCGCGGACGGCGAGACCCGTTTCACGCCCGGCAACTTCGCGCACGTGGCCAGGAACCTCGCCGATCAGCCGTTCCGCAACGTGACCGTCGAGCTGCTGCAGGATGAAAAACTTCGCGACGCACCCTCTCCCTGGCCGCAGGAGGGCGGCGATCAGGAGCTTCCGGGGGTACGCATCAAGGTGCTCTTCGTCCGCGACGGCGCCCGCGTTTCGGCCGTCGAACTCGAGCCGGGCGCCACGGTGCCCAGTCACCATCACGACGGCCCGCACCTGCTGGTGGCGGTGAGCGACCTCGAGCTCCGCAGCGACGTCGAAGGGCAGGGTCCGATGCCCGGCAGATTCAAATCCGGGGACGTCAAATGGCTGCCCGGCGGCTACACCCACACGCTGACGAACACGGGCAAGGACCGAGCGCGGTTGGTGACGGTGGAGTTCAAGTAAACTGATCGAAGAGGAACGCCGGGACCGGTTAGGCGTCAGTACCGGGGGCCGCTGCCTCGGCCGCTCGCTGCGTCCACTGCCACAGGCCCGTGGTGACCTCCTCCGGCAGCCGCTGCCCGAGCGCCCGGGCGACCAGCACGATTTGTCCACGGTGATGCCCCTCGTGCGCGATGAAATAGCCAAGGACGTGGCCCACATCGAGCGGCAGGTTGCGCCACCTGTACGAGGTGGTCGGCGGGATGCGCCCGCCATGCTGACAACCGAGCTCCAGCAGGCGGGTGATGCCGCTGCCGCTGCGCCGCAGCGCGGGGACGAGTTCCCTCACTCCGACCCGGTGCCGATTGACTGCTGGTGGGACTTCGAGCCCGTGCGGTTGGCCGAGGGTTTTGATCCACATGCAGCGGGTATTGTGAATGTGTCCGGCGATCATCCGGATCGTACGCCGAGGCGCCCCGGGCACGGTGGCGGCCCACAGGCTTGGGGGCAAGTGCTCGCAGAGAAAGAGGGTGACGCGATTGTTGGTCCTCCAAGCGGCGAGGATCGTTTCGCGGAGATCCGGCGGGGGCGACATCGCATACCTCCCTACCCTAATGACGGCGCTGTTCCTGGGGCCGCATGCCATTGTCAGGCATGAAGTCGCAGCCCGCACGATGATATTCGCGCCATCGTCTGCAAGCATTTGTTAGGCGGCGCCTCTCACGTTGATCAGGCTTCGCCAGCTTCATTCAACGGCGTTCTCAGATCTACTTCGAAATCATGCCGATCGTCGCCAGCCACGTCTCCACGAGCTGCGGCCATCGCGTGATGGGCGATTCTGTCGGCCGAAGCCCAAAGGCATGCCCGCCCTTCACATACACGTGCATCTCTGCGGGAACGCCAGCCTTCCTGAGCGCCGAATAATAGACGAGCGAGTTCTCTACCGGATCGACCGGATCGTCCTCCGCCTGAAGCAAGAACGTGGGCGGCGTCCGGCTGGTGACCTGAATATCGGGGTTCAGCGCGAAGTCCTTCTCGGGGACTGCCAGATGTCCCGGATAGAGAGCCACCGCGAAATCCGGGCGGCAGCTTTCTTTGTCGGCGGCGTCCACAAGCGGGTAGAGACGCTTCTCAAAATGGGTGCTTATCGCGGCGACCATATGCCCACCCGCCGAAAAGCCGAGCACGCCGATCTTCCGCGGATCGATCTTCCACTGCGCGGCGTGGAAGCGCACGAGCCCCACCGTCCTCTGCGCGTCGGCCAGCGCCGTCGGACAATCCTGATACGGCCCTGATTTGACGCACGGCACGCGGTATTTCAGCAGCACGCACGTGATTCCCTTGGAGGTCAGCCAGTCACAGACTTCCGTGCCTTCGAGATCGATCGCCAGAACGTTATAACCCCCGCCGGGGAACACGACGACCGCAGCGCCCGTGTTCCTTCCCTGCGGCGAATAGACGGTCATCGTCGGTTGCGAGACTCTGCCGACATAGACCCACGGCCTGCCGGCGACCAGCTTCTTGTTACCAGCGCGGTCGACAACCGTCCCGGACTCCTCGGGCCCCTCGACTGGCTGCGCGTCAGGAACTACCCCCGGCCATATCGGCAGTTGCGTATGGCCCGG
>DASVPT010000018.1:0-2116 GCA_036389535.1 Actinomycetota bacterium | reverse complement strand
GCGCTCCGGAAGAACCGAGGACACGGCCCTCCTGCAGCAACGCGAGACCGGCTTCCTCGACGCCGACCCCTGGCGCGTCCTTCGCATCCTTTCGGAGTTCGTGGACGGGTTCGACGCGCTCGCCAATGTACCGCCGGCGGTCAGCGTATTCGGCTCGGCGCGAATCGAGGAAGGCGATCCGGTGTACGAGTCGGCGCGGCAGGTCGGCACGGAGCTGGCCCGCTCCGGGTTCGCGGTGATCACCGGCGGAGGGCCGGGCGTGATGGAGGCGGCCAATCGCGGGTGCCGCGAGGCCGGGGGCCTCTCCATCGGCTGCAACATCGAGCTGCCCTTTGAGCAAGGTATGAACGACTACGTCGAGCTGGGCATCGACTTTCGGTACTTCTTCGTGCGCAAGACGATGTTCATGAAATACGCGGAAGCCTTCGTGGTGTTCCCGGGCGGATACGGAACGTTCGATGAGTTGTTCGAGGCGCTTACGCTGATTCAAACCGGAAAAGTCATCCACTTTCCGGTGGCGCTGTTCGGGTCCGGGTACTGGTCGGGACTGGTCGATTGGCTGCGGGACCGCGTGGTCGCCGAGGGGATGATCTCTCCTGAGGACGTGGATCTGTTCAAGGTGGTGGACACACCCACGGAGGTGGTGAAGCACATTGAAGGCGTGCTCGAGCAGAAGCCGGTGAAGGAGCCTCGCCACGAACCGCAGGTGCAGCCGGAAAAGGGGGACGCCCAGTGACCGGCGGCGGCCGAACGGAGGAGATCGCGGCGACCGACGCCTACGCCCGGTCGACCGACGCGGTGGTAACTGAGGTTCGCCCCGAAGGCGTGGTGCTCGATCGGACCGTCTTCTACGCGCGAGGCGGTGGGCAGCAAGGCGATACGGGCTGGTTGCGTTGGGAGGGAGGCGAGTGCCGCGTCACGGACACGGTTCGAGCCGGCGGCGAACCGGTCCATGTTGTTGAAGGGGAACCTCCGGAGCCGGGAACCGAGGTTCACGCCGAGATCGACTGGGATCGCCGGCACCTCCTGATGCGAAGCCACACCGCGCTTCATGCCCTGTCCGGGATCATCTGGCGTGATTACGGTGCCAAGGTGACCGGCGGCAACATCAGCCAGCCCGGCGAGGCCCGGATGGATTTCGAGCTGGACGCCATGTCGGGTGACTTCGGTCGCGAGGTCGAGTCGAAGCTCAACGAGGCTCTTGCCGCGGGCCGCCCGGTCAATGTTCTCTTCATGCCGCGCTCTGAGGCGCTGGCGGATCCCGATCTCATTCGAACGAAGGTCAGCTTGATTCCCGAAACGGTCGACCCGATCCGGGTCATCGACATCGAGGGGATCGATCGTCAGGCGGACGGCGGGACGCATGTCCGTTCCACCAGCGAGGTCGGGCGAGTTCAGGTGGTGAAGACCGAAAGCAAGGGCAAGGCCTTCAAGAGGATGCGGATCGCTCTCTCCGACTAGGCCGACCAGGTCGACTCAAATGGTGACACCTTTTGAGCCGCTGTCTGAACCGGTCGCTACCAGCTCTTTCGCTTCGGCGAGAACTGGAACGACGACGACTCCCAAAGCTCGGTGATGGTTTCGGCCGGCGCGGGTGGGCTGAAGTAATGACCCTGGCCCAGAAGGCAGCCCTGGCCGACCAGGAAGCGGCACTGTTCCTCGGTCTCAACTCCTTCGGCCAGCGGCGCCATCCCCAAGCTGTGTGCCAGCTGGATGATTCCCTTGACCATGGTGGCGGCGTCGCGGTCCCGCGGAACGTCGTGGACGAAGGACCGGTCCACCTTGAGGACGTCGACGGCTAGGTCCCGCAACCTGCTCAGTGACGAGTAGCCGGTGCCGAAGTCGTCGATGGCGATTCTGATTCCCCGTTCTCGCAGCTGTCGAACGATCTGCTGCGTTCGTTCGGGGTCGGTCATGGCGCTCGATTCGGTGATTTCAACCAGGATCGAGGTCGGGTCCATCTGCCACACGTCGGTCCGTTCGAGCAGCTTCTCGACAAGACCTGGATGCCAGAGCTGGCGCGGCGAGAGGTTGAAGCTCACGATGAAATCCATTCCGCGCGTCTGCCACTGCCGCCACTGGCGGAACAGCTCCTCGACAACCCAGTCGCCGATCG
>DASVPT010000017.1:0-6643 GCA_036389535.1 Actinomycetota bacterium | reverse complement strand
AGGCTGGCCTCGTTGACGAGCGGGATCCCCGCGGGAGCGGGGAGAGGGTCGGCCAGGGGGTCAAATGCGCCCACCTGGAGCCGGATCAGGTTGTCGCCTTGGGCCGAAAAGTTCGGCAGCACGCCACCGGCGCTTTTGGGGGAGGGCTGGCCCGAAACGGCGGTCGACGGGAGCATCGGCATCAAGGCGCCGACGAGTGCGACCAGCGTTGTGATGACTGCTGCGGGCAGCCGCCGACCGGTGAGGTGCGAATGGTTTGTCATCGAATCGATCCCCCTCGCCTCGCGTACGGGCCGCGAGCGACTAGTTATTCCTGAGCGGGCGGAGTGTAGCCACCCGCCTTTCCCATGCACAAGCAAAAACGGCAAGAAGCGCTGAAAGCGAATTGTGGAAGCGGGGCCCCGAAGGACCCCGCTCCAACCGCTTCGTGCCGCCCGTGACGCCCCCTACCTGACGATCAGCGTCGTGGACCTGGCGCTGTTGTTGGACAGGTCGGGATCGGCCGGGCTGACCGACGACGCGCTCGCCGAGTTCACGATCCGGCCGGTCTTGGTCGGCGTGACCTTGATGGTGACCCTCACGGCGCCCCCGCCGATGATGTCCCCGAGGTCGCAGGTCACCCTGTTCTTGGAAGACTTGAAGGTGCAGGTCCCCTGCGGCGTGGAAACCGACTTGTATTTGGCGCTCGCGGGCAGGTTGTCCACGAGGTTCACGCCGGTTGCCGTGTCGGGGCCCAGGTTGCTGACGTTCAAGTAGTAGGACAGCGTCTTGTTGACCCTTGCGGGGTCCGCCGAGTCGTGCTTGCCGAGCAGCAGATCTGCCGCCGGGTCGCAGTAGGAGTTCCCCGAGAGCCGGTAGTCGCCATCCGGAGCGGCGCTGTCAGGCATGTTGTCCGGAGTAATGGCGCCGGCAGGCCCCGCTTCCTGGCGGATGCGCACGAGGATCCCGCCGAGCGTGTCCCCCGCGCCGGGCGGGTCGCCTGTCGCCGGATCGAGCTTCGAATTCGAGATGACGAGTGTGATGGTCCCGTCCGGGTCGTAGTTGCTCTCCGGATCGAGGTCACCCAACTCGGTGACGGGACGTGATTGGCTGTCCGTCGTTCCGTACTTGAAGCTCACCTGGCCGCTCGCATTCGTCTTCATCGCCACGTACCACCGCTGCGTCGCGGGAGGGTCCGCGTCGTTCTGTCCGTAGTCGAACGTCACCGGCCACGTGGTGTCGGGCGGCAGGTCTTCCAGGTTCGCCATCTTGAGGGTGAACCACAGCTGGGCCGGACCATCCGTGTTCGGCTCAGCGATCGACAGACTCAGCGCGTCGTGCGCCAGATTCTCATCGAGCTCGTCGCCCTGCGGGTCGGTGAGGCGGGTGAATCCCGGCACCTCGCAGGGATTGTAGACCTCCGTCTTCACGGTTCTGGTGTTGTTCGATGTGTCCGAATCCTCGCTCGTGGTGGTGAGCGTTGCGGTGTTCGTCAAGGTGCCCGCCTCATCGACATGCACCCTGATGATGATCTTGGCGAGCTTGCCGGCACCGAGGTTGCCAAGGTTGCAGACCACCGTCGACGTCCCCGTGCACGACCCGGACGTGGGCTTCGCCGAGATGAGCGTGACGCCGCTCGGCAGGTCGTCCGTGACCGTCGCCCCGGTGACGGGGCTCATCCCGGTCGTCACGGCGATCGTATAGGTGAGGGTGTCGCGGACCCGAAGGGTCTCGGTGGACGCGTTCTTGCTGAGCTGCGGATCACCGCAGGTCGGGAGGGTGAACGCGCCGATGCGGGTGGCCCAGTTGAAGCTGCCGTCCCCCGGGTAGTACTCGGTGGTGAACCAGAACGTGCACCCGTCCGGGTCCACGTTCAGAGAGCTGTAGTCGCCCCACCGGCTGTCGGTACCGGTCTGGCTTCCGGTGCCCTGGAACATGAGACCCTCGCCCAGAGAGAGCTGACCCAGCGGATCGTTGGGGCGCCGGGCGGCGTAGGCGATGGCCGGGTCCCGAGACCGGCTGGAGAGCGAGTAACCGAGCGCCACAGCGCCGGCGCTGTCCATGGCGATGCTTCCCATCCAGCGGTGCTCGGCGTTCGGTGCCCACGTTGAGCGCTGACGCACGGTGGGCGTGCCGCCCGGGTTGCGGATCTCATACCAACGGATCCCTGCATGGTCGGCAAAGTCACCCACGTCCACGGTGTGGTTCGCCACGATCGACTCGTGGTCGCCGTAGTTGCGGTACGCCAGCCGGTACATGATCCGGTCGGAGATGGCGTCGAGACAGGTCACCGTGTCCTCGTTCTCCTCGGGAACCTCAGGCAGCTCTGGGAACGGGCGCGGGATGACGCAGTCCTCGTCGCTGATCTTTTGCGGGATGCAGTTGCGCTCGAAGTTGCACATGTTCGAATCGAAGTCGGCGACCGAAATCTCGATCGGCTTCCCGAGCTCGGTAACACCGGGCCCGCTTCCGAACCAGGAGTTCGCCGGGTCCGTCCAGTCCACGTGGAACTTGAACTCCAGGAGCTTGTCCTGCCCCGCCGTGGTCGAGTCGAGGAACTGCATGTAGTAGTTCGGCGAACCGGCGGGGGGCTCGCCCGTGAAGCTCGAGCCGAACCCGACTCCGTCGAGGTCGGTTGGAAGCTGCCCGCCGTAGATGTAGTTGCCGTTCGCATCCTTCGGATCGAACGCCGACTCGTCGAAGCAGACCTGACGGGCCGCCGGGTCGCCGGCGAGCATCTTGTCGCGCTCGAAGGCACAGGCCCCGGCGCTCTTGAACGTGGCGTTCTCCGCGCCGGTGGTGGTGTCGAACTGGTTGTAGGAGACGTAATACGCGTCCGGCCACACCCCAAAGTGCGGGTAGTCGTTGAACAGCGTGTTGCTGTAGTGGAAGTCGTAGAGGTAGTACTCGCCGGTCGGGTCGGGTGTCTGGGAAACGGCGATGCACTCGTCATACGGCGGCGCGATGATGGCGACGCCCGGGAAGTTGAACTGCGTGAGGATCCAGCGATCGGCCATCGGGTCGTACTGCACGATAGGGTCGCCGCGGCTGCCCGTCGTGCAATTGAACTCTTCCGCGTTCGGAGCGCTCTCCCACAGGGCGTTGATTGGCGTCGGCCCCGCCAGGAGGTTGCCGTCCTTCGAATAGACGGCGTACGTGGTGTTCACCATCTGGACGTAGTGATTTGGGCCGACGTCACCGTTCGTGTCGGGCGGCGCACCGACGAACACGCCATCGCTGCTGCTGCCACCGATGTTGATCCCGTCGAAGTTTCGGCTGGTCGGCGGGATCCCGGAGCCTCCACTCTTCTGCAGGGCGGGATCAACTCCGTGGGCGCTGCCGTCCCCGGTCGGGAGATGGAGGACTTCGTTCTCGAGCTCCTTGAAGCTGAGCGGCTCGGTCGGAGCCTTCGAGCTGGCGAGATCGGCAGCAGCCTTGGACTCGCCGAACTGCACCGCAGAGGACACCGTCGGCTGGACGGCGCTGGCCGTCGCCTGTCCCGCGTCCTCATGGACGGTGGATTGGAGCCGCTGCCCCTGTGCCGAAACGGGGGCGGATCCGGCGGTGAACATCGCTGCAGCGGATGTGATGACGGCAAGCAGAATCAGAAAACGACGACCGGCCCGCATGTTGACCTCCTCGTGGCAACGACCAAAAACCGAGAGCAGGCTACCGAATCTGGCCCGAAATGACTAGTCCCCACGACACAATTTCTTTACCGGATGATCAGCCCCCAGACCGTGCCGGATCAGGCCCGGGGACCCCCGCCAAAGCCGGTCACTGGCAGAGGTTGTCGCGTTCGTTGTGAATCTTCTGTGCCGAACGCCGAGATCGCGGAAAGCCTCCTTCTATCGGTATTACCTTTCGGAGAAGGAGACCCGTCAAACCGCTGGCGCGACCGGTTGGTCCGCCCCTATATTTGGCCCTCTTACGGAGGGGAAACCCGAGGGGCAGGCGAGCTGCGCTCGGCACGCCTGGAGAGGGAGCACCATGAAGATGCTGTTCGAGAACCACAGCTTCACGACGTCACGCTGTATGGAGCTGGTCGACGTCACGGGCGACCTCACCGATCTGGTCGGGCGAAGCGGCGTTCAAAACGGCATGGCGCTGGTCTACTCCCCCCACACCACGTGCGCCGTCATCATCAACGAACGCGAGGCCGGGTTTATCCAAGACTTCGAAGAGCTGGTCCAGTCCCTCGTTCCCGAGACTCGGGAATATCGCCACGACGACATGACGCTCCGGACGGAGAACCTCGAAGACGACGACCATGACGTCCCCAACGGGCACGCCCATTGCAAACAGGGACTGATCGGTTCGGCCTCGCAGACCATCCCCGTCATTGACGGGAAGCTCCAGCTCGGACGATGGCAACGCGTCTTCTTCGTCGAGCTCGATCGATCCCGGGACCGCCGCGTCCTCATGCAGGTCATCGGGGACTGACCGTGCAGCCGGCCCATGCGCCGAGCACAACCGGAGTTCTCGCCAAAGCCCGGAACGAGAACTTCCCCGTAGCGTCGTGGCTACTGCCCGGCGCCCTTCGACCGCATCTGTTGAACGTGTACGGCTTCGCTCGGCTGGCGGACGACATCGGTGACGAGGCGGACGGCAACCGGCTCGCGCTGCTGGATTGGCTCCAGGACGAGCTCGGGGCCGCGTTTCGCGGCCAGGCCACGCATCCGCTTTTTCAGCGTCTTTCCACGACCATCGCGGCGTTCGACCTCCCACCCAGGCCGTTCGAGCGGCTCATCGAAGCCAATCGCCGCGATCAAACGGTTCATCGCTACGAGACGTTCAACGAGCTCCTGGAGTACTGCTCGCTGTCGGCGAACCCGGTCGGCGAGCTGGTTCTGCGAATCGCGGAGGCGCTCACCCCCGAGCGACTGGAGAAATCCGACGCGACGTGCACCGGACTCCAGCTCGTCGAGTTCTGGCAGGACCTCGGCGAGGACGCCGGACGGGGCCGCGTCTACCTCCCTCAAGAGGACATGGAGCGGTTCGGCTACGGAATCGACGACCTGATGGCCGGCGAGATCAACGACCGGTTCGTGAAGCTGCTGGAGTTCGAAGCCGGCCGCACGCGAGACTTCCTGCGGCGCGGCCGCGGCCTTGGAGCCGACATCGGCGGCAGGATCGGCGCGGCCATCCGGCTGTTCACGGCAGGAGGTCTGGCCGCGTTGTCGGATCTGGAGCGCCGCGGGTTCGACACGTTCGGCGCTTCGGGACGCGCGTCCAGACCGCGGCGCGCGCTCTCGGCGGTTCGGGAGCTGGTCAGATGAGCGCGGAGGCCGTTCGCTACTGCGAGAACGTGACGCGGCGGCGCGCCAGGAACTTCTGGTACGGCATCCGGTTGCTTCCGGCGCCGAAACGCCACGCGCTGGCCGCCGTCTATGCCATGGCCCGGCGAATCGACGACGTCGGCGACGGATCCATGGACGCCGACGCAAAACGGCGAGCGCTCGCTGACATCGACGCGTCGCTGGATCGGATCGGTCCGGCTGCTCCCGACCCGGTCCTCGCGGCTCTGGGAATTGCGACGGCACGGTATCCGCTTCCCATCGGAGCCTTTCGCGAGCTGGTGGAAGGGGTTCGAATGGATGTCGAGGGGGCCGACTACGCATCGTTCGACGACCTGGTCATCTATTGCCGCCGGGTCGCGGGGACCATTGGACGGTTGTCGTTGGCAGTGTTCGGCCCGGCCCGAATGCCCGAGGCGGAGCCCCTGGCCGATGACCTCGGCGTCGCCATGCAGCTCACGAACATCCTTCGAGACATCCGAGAAGACCTGGAGCGAGGACGCGTCTACATCCCGCTCGAAGACCTCGAGCGGTTCGACTGCACGAACGCGAACCTCAACGGCGGGGCGAACGAATCGTCGGTGGCGCTGATCAGGTTCGAGGTGCGCCGCGCGAGGGAGTGGTTTCATCGAGGCCTTCGGCTGCTCCCCTATCTCGACCGACGGAGCGCGGCGTGCGCGGGGGCGATGGCGGGCATCTACCTGCGCCTCCTCAGCCGAATCGAGCAACGCCCAAGCGAGATCCTGGGACGTCGCCTGGCCCTCCCGCCATGGGAGAAGGCATGGGTCGCTGGACGGGCGCTGGCGAGGATGGTCGCGTGAACGGCGAGGGTCGTCCGCGCGTTGTCGTGGTGGGCGGAGGCTTGGCCGGCATGGCGGCGGCCATCGCGGCGGCCGACGGCGGTGCCTCCGTGACGCTGCTGGAGGCGAAGAAGTGGCTGGGCGGAGCAACCGCGTCCTTCGAGCGCGACGGGCTACTCATCGACACGGGCCAGCACGTCTTTCTTCGGTGCTGCACGGCCTACCGGGGCTTCCTGGAGCGGCTCGGCGTAAGCCACAAGACCGAGCTCCAGCGCCGAATGGACATCCCGGTGCTCTCGCCGCATCGCGGCGGGGCGCGGCTGCGCCGTGGCGGGTTGCCGGCGCCCCTCCATCTGGGTCGGGCCCTCGCCAGGTATCCGTTTCTTTCGCCGGGCCAGAAGCTCAGCGCCGCCCGGGCATCAGTGGCGCTTCGCAAGGTGGACCCTTCGGATCGCGCCGCGGACCGCCAATCGTTCGGAAGCTGGCTGAGGGCGCATGGCCAATCGGCTGCTTCGGTCAGATACCTGTGGGACCTGTTCGCCCTCCCGACGCTGAACCTCTCCGCCG
>DASVPT010000016.1:0-8655 GCA_036389535.1 Actinomycetota bacterium | reverse complement strand
GACGCCGTCCTCGGCCCCGAACTGATGGAGCGCATGGAGAAGCAGGCCGCAGGATTCGACGCGGAGCTGCTCCACCAAGAAGCGACGAAGGTGGATCTGTCGTCTCGTCCGTTCGGCGTGTGGTCCGGCGATGAAGAATGGCGCGCCCGAACCGTCATCATCGCCACCGGCGCGAAGGCCAAGATGCTCGGGCTCGAGTCGGAGCGAAAGCTTCTCGGCCACGGCGTCTCCACCTGTGCGACCTGCGATGGATTCTTCTTTCGGGGCCAGGAGCTGTTGGTCGTGGGCGGAGGAGACTCGGCCGTCGAGGAAGCGTTGTTCTTGACACGCTTCGCCAGCAAGGTCACGGTCGTTCATCGGCGTGACCACCTGCGGGCGTCCAAGATCATGCAGGACCGCGCGTTCGCCAACGACAAGATCGAGTTCGCGTGGAACTCGGTGATCGAGGAAGTCCTGGGCGACGGACAGGTCAGCGGGGCTCGCGTACGTGACGTCGCGACGGGCGATACGCGAGAGCTCTCGGCCGGCGGAGTCTTCGTGGCCATTGGACACATTCCCAACACCGCGTTGTTCGAAGGTCAGCTCGAGATGAACCAGGGCTACATCGCGGTGCAGGATCCCACCTCCAGAACGAGCGTCGAAGGCGCCTTCGCTGCCGGCGACGTGGTCGACTTCGTCTACCGCCAGGCAATCACCGCGGCGGGGATGGGGTGCCAGGCCGCCATCGACGCGGAGCGGTTCTTGGAGGCGCAGGGACACTGATCAAAGTCGCGGCCGCCGCCGGTGCGATCCTCTTCGGCTTGAGCTCGGCGTCCGTTCAAACGCCGGCCCTTCACTCCCGCGGCGTCGCGCCGGTCCTCGCCTACCGCGTGGCCGGACCGGCCTACTACCGGCCGGTTCTGGTCGAGGGCAAGGTGTTCCCGGTCGCGCGATCCAATTTCTTCTCACTGCTCGAGTTCACCAACAGCTGGCACGACCCGCGGCTCCGTTTCATCGACGGAAGGTGGCAGCTGGTCGGGTTTCACGAAGGCGTCGACATCACCGCCGAACGCGGAACTCCGGTGCTTTCGACGACGGGCGGCGTGGTCGAACGGGTGGGCTGGACCTTCTACTCGGGTCTTCGTGTGGGCGTGCGCGGACCCGACGGCCGTTATTACTTCTACGCGCACCTCTCCGGCGTCGCCCAGGGGATCCGCGAAGGCAGTTCGGTGCAGATCGGGGCCGTTCTCGGCGTCGTCGGAAACACCGGGTACGGGCCGCCGGGACAGCGGGACATGTTCGCGCCGCATCTTCACTTCGGGATCGAGGCACCGGGTGGCTGGATCAACCCGTATCCCCTCCTCACCACGCTCTACCGGGGTACCGTCGCCCGGGAGCAGCGCGGCGCGGCCGAGCTGACACGGCTCGCCGGCAAGGGAAACGCCGCAGCGTGGACTCGCGCAGCGCGACGACTGTTCATGAGTCCGGCCCTCGCCCAAGGGGAATAGAAGGGGAGACAGGTGCGTTGGCCACTATCGGCGGCGGGAAAAACGACCGTTTTCGTGCCGAGAGCCCCGGTTCACGCCGCCAACCGAAGAAGGAGGCGCTTGTGTCTGACACCGTCATACACGTAACCGATCAGGACTTCCAGGAGAAGGTGCTCTCCTCGGACCGCCCGGTTCTGGTCGACTTTTGGGCCGAGTGGTGTGTGCCCTGCCACATGGTTTCCCCCGTCGTGGAGGAGATCGGCCGCGACTACGCGACGCAGCTCGAGACTGCCAAGCTGAATGTTGACGACAACCCCGAGGTCACCAGGAAGTACGGGGTCATGAGCATCCCGACGCTGATCGTGTTCAAGGACGGTCAGGAGAAGGCGCGCGTCGTTGGCGCCCGCGGCAAGGAATCGATCCTCAGAGAGATCGAACCGCACATCGCGGCGTAAGCTCCGGCGCATGCCGAACGTGACCCCGGGCGACCGGGGCGACGCCGTCCGCGACGTTCAGGCCCGATTGACGGCGCTCGGTTATCGAATCGACCCATCCGAGCACGGCCAGTTCGGCGAGAGCACGAAGCAGGCCGTGCAGGAATTCCAACAGCGGCGCCACCTGCTGGTCGACGGCGTCGTGGGCGAGAGCACGTGGGGCGAGCTCGTCGAGGCCGGGTATTCGATCGGCGACCGTCTTCTCTACCTTCGATATCCGTTTCAACGCGGCGACGACGTCCGCGCGCTTCAGGCGTCCCTGAATCTCTTGGGATTCGACGCCGGAAGGGAGGACGGAATTCTGGGGCAGCGAACCGACCGGGCCATTCGGCAATTCCAGCGGAACGTGGGGTTGCCTTCGGACGGGATCGTCGGGACCACGACCATCGATGCGGTTCGAAGGCTTCGGCCCGTCGGGCCGGGCCCCGGCCTCTCAACCGTGCGCGAAGGTGAAGCCCTCCGGCGGATGGCGGCTTCCATGAAGGGCGCGCGGATCGCGGTCGACGCCGGCCACGGTCCAGGTGACCCCGGCGCCACGGGGCCCACCGGAATGGTCGAAGCCGACGTGGCGCTCACCCTTGCCGAGGAGCTGACGTCCGAACTCGAGACACGAGGCGCGGTTCCCTTTCTCCTGCGACAGCGGGGGGCGGATCCGCCGATCTCCGTTCGGGCTGATCTCGCCAATGAGTCCGGCGCCGAGGTCCTGATCTCGGTGCACCTGAATTCCCACGCCGAGCCGGCGGCCGAAGGCGCTTCCACCTACTACTACGGCCGCGAAGGGTGGTCCTCGCAGGCCGGCCAGCACCTGGCCGATCTCATTCAGTCCTCGGTCGTTACGCGGTTGCGTCGCAAGGATGGAAGGACACACGCCAAGTCGCTTTCGCTTCTTCGTGAAACACAGATGCCGGCGGTGCAGGTCGAACCCTGCTTCATCACCAATCCGGGAGAAGAGGCGCTTCTGAAGGATCAGCTGTTCCGTCGCGATGTGGCTTTGGCCGTCGCGGAGGCGGTCGAGCGGTTCTTCCGGGAACCTCCTGCGGATTCGCTCAGCGCCGCTGAGACCGCCGACCGGTCCGCGGGGCTCGCGCGGTCCGAATGAGAAACGCGCCCAAGAGACCGCCCAACAGGAGCGCCCGGGCCACGCGTCTCACCTCTGCGGCTCGGCCGGGGTCGGCGTCGGCCTTCACCAGGACGCTCGTGGTCGAGGGCTGATCACTCGGGGGCGAGCCCCGGCCCCGATCCGATGATTTCGGAGACGATCCGGTCCAGGTCTTCTCTCGACCCGAATTCGACCACGATCTTCCCCTTGCGTTTCCCCGGCACCACCTGGACCCGGGTGGCGAGCTGCTCTGAGAGGATCTCCTCGACCTCGGTGATCGCCGGATCGAGCGCCCGAAGCCTGGGGCGCCGAGACCGCCCGGGCTGCTCCTCGTAGTTCCGGACCAGCTCTTCCACCTGGCGCACGGACAGGCCCTCAGCGGCGATCCGCAGGGCAACGTCTCGCTTCGCGTCGTCATCGGGAAGCGCGAGCAACGCTCTGGCATGCCCGGCCTGAATCTTCCCTTCGGCCAACAGGCCCTGGACCTCCCCGGGAAGAGAGAGCAGACGAACGGTGTTCGCCACGTGCGCTCGCGAATATCCAAGTCGTTCCGCAACTTCCTCCTGGGTGACGTGGAGCTCGTCCAGGAGCTCCTGGAAGGCCGCCGCCAATTCCAGTGGTGAGAGATCCTCACGGTGAATGTTTTCGATCAGTGCGGTGCGGAGGGATTCCGTGTCGTCGCTCTCTCGGACGATCGCGGGGATCGTGGCGAGGCCGGCGAGCCGGGCTGCTCGGACCCGCCGCTCCCCGGCGACGAGCTCATAGCCGCCGTCCCGACGGCGAACCACGACAGGTTGCAGGACCCCCACTTCCCGGATCGAACGGGCCAGCGCGGCCAGTGACTCCTCTGGAAAGTCGCTTCGGGGCTGCCTGGGGTTGGCCCCGATCGCGCTCACCGGGACCTCCAGAAGCCCGCCCTCCTCGGTCGCACCCGGAATCAGGGCCGAAAGGCCGCGCCCCAGTCCGCCTCGTCTCACCAGCCGCCTCCTGTCCTCAGCTCGGTTTCGCTCCAGCGGTCGCCGAGTTCGGCGCCCCGCCGCCTTGTCCCTCGGGGGAGGTCATCGGCGTCATGTCGATCCGCGTGGGGATCTCCTGGAAACCTCCGTCCTCACCGACCGCCTGGTCCGCCTTCGCCAGAAACTCGGTGGCCAGGGTCCGATAGGCCACGGCTCCTCGAGACGTGGGGTCGTATTGCGTGATCGGCCTCCCAAAGCCCGGAGCTTCCGCCAGCCGAACCGACCTGGGTATGATGGCGTCATACACTCGAGCGCCGAAGTACGACCGGACCTCCGCCACCACCTGATCGGCCAGCTTCGTCCTAGAGTCAAACATCGTCATGACGATTCCCCGAAGCCTCAGTCGAGGGTTTACATTCTGCTGCACCAGCCTGACGTTCTTGAGAAGCTGACCCAACCCTTCGAGTGCGTAGTACTCGCATTGGATGGGCACCAGCAGCTCGTCCGCCGCGGTCAGGGCGTTGACCGTGAGCAGGCCGAGGGAGGGCGGGCAATCCAGAAAGATGTAGTCGTATTCGTCCCGAAGTGACTCCAACGCCTTGGCCAACCGGGACTCTCTGGAGAACTGACTCACCAGCTCGATCTCGGCCCCCGCGAGATCGATGGTCGAAGGAATGGCGTGCATTCCGTCGACCTCCGTCCGGACGATTGCGTCCCGGACGTCGATGCCTGCCGTCAGGACCTGGTAGATCGAGGGGCCTCGATTCTCGTGGGGGACGCCTGCTCCGGTCGAGGCGTTGCCCTGCGGGTCCAGGTCCACCAAAAGGACCGCATACCCCGAGTCCGCCAGGCACGCCCCGAGATTGACGGCGGTCGTGCTCTTTCCGACCCCGCCTTTCTGATTGGCGATTGCGATGACCCTGGCCACTTTCGGAGACTCCGCGGCGCCGCTCGCCCTCGGTTCGAGGTAAGAACCCGCGGCTGGACGAGGGGCGGGTTCATCTGGCGCTCTCGGTGAGTCCTCGCCCTCGCTCGAGACTCCCTGAGCGGCCGTCTCTCCCGTTCGGAGTGAAGACCGCAGGTACTCCGCAGCCGCCACTGACGGGTCCGGCGGCCGCTGTTGTCCCGGCGTGCCCGCCGGTGCCGTCGGGGGCGGAGCGTTCTGGACCGGCTGAGCGGGCAGGCTGGGCGTTGGTGGGGTCGAGACGGGCTCGGGGGCAGGCGTTTTCGCGGCGGGCTGTCGTTGGGAGCTTGGCTCGGCAGGAGGAACGAAGTCGGTGGTCCTCTGCGAGAAGCCTTCGTCGGTTGGGGAGGCGCCTTCGGGCTTCAGTGTGTCGCTCCTGCTCGGGAAGAGGCGGTCATCATAACGATTGGGCCCTCCCATGCAAATCGTGGCTCGGAACAGATTGCGACGGTCGCCCCGGGCACTGGATCGGTCGGCGTCTCCGTCCATGACTTGCCCGCGAAATACAGGAGGATCCCTCCGGGACCCAGCAACGGAGCCGTCGTGGCCCATGCGGCCGCCGCAGAAGCGAGCGCCCGGGCCAGACAGACGTCCGCAACGAGGTCCACCGCCTCCGCCCTATCCGCGACCACACTGACATTTGCCAGCTCGAGCGCCTCCGACGCGTACTCCAAGAACGCGGCGCGCCGTTTGGACGATTCGATCAGAACGAACCGTCGGCCCGGTTCGGAAATCGCCAGCGGAATACCGGGAAGGCCGGCACCGGAACCGACGTCAACGACGACCTGATCCACGGGTCTCAGACAGCCTCTGGCGCGGAGCGAATCGTCGATGTGTCGTTCTCGAATTCTTGATTGATCGGTGCCCGAGATGAAGCCCAGGGGCACGGCGCGGGTTCGCAGTAGCTCTTCGTACCGACGAAGCTTCTGCTCAGGGAGCGAGTTGGTCTGCAGCCGTCCGACCTCGTGTTTCACGTGAAACGCCGCGCGATGGACCATTGGAGACCGGGCGGATCACCACCCGTCGGCGGGGTTCTTCTCCTTCGCTCTCGGTCTCCAGGCCACCCAGCTCACTGACGGTGTCGTGGACGATCTTTCGCTCGAACGGCGACATCGGTTCCAGCGCTTCGGGCCGCCGCGAACGCTTCACCTTTCGAGCGACCTGCCGTGCCAGCTGCTCCACGATTTGGCGGCGTCGCTTCCGGTAGTCCTCCACGTCGACCTGGACGAAACACCGGTCATCCGTCTGGCGCTGAACGTGAGCCCGAACGATCTCCTGAAGCGCTTCGAGGCTTCTGCCGTGACGGCCGATGAGCAATCCCATCTCCTCGTCCTGCGTCGCCCCCCAGACATCGACGTAGGTGATTCCATCGACCTCGTTCAATTCGACATCGGCGTCCAGCCCGATCCGGGTGAGCAGTCCGGACACGAGTTCGCGCGCGAGCTCACCCTGTTCCTCGAGTTCGGCTGCCGGCCGATCGCGGTCGCGATCCCGATTGGGAACTGCGCGAACCCGGACGATGGCCGGGGTTCCACGGCTGAGGAACCCGGACCGGGGTTCCTGGAGGATCTCGATGCGTGCTTCTTGCTCGCTTACTCCGAGCTCTTCGAGGGCGGCCTCGATGGCCTCCTCAACGCTTCCGGCGCTTTTTTCGACTTCTTCCATCGCGGCCTCCAGTGTCACGCCCGCTCGCGCTGGCCGACCTGGGACGCTCGGCGGGGCTTTGGTTGCTCTTGTTCGCGCTGCTCGTTCCGGTCTTTTTCGTCTGGCTACCGCTGCTCGCGCCCGGACGAGATGCCGAGTTGCGCGGGCGATTCTGTGAGGTGCTGGCCTTGCGGGTGCCTTCAGACGGCCGCCTGCGCGGTG
This sequence comes from Actinomycetota bacterium, assembly GCA_036389535.1. Lineage (GTDB taxonomy): Bacteria > Actinomycetota > UBA4738 > UBA4738 > UBA4738 > JALYGK01. Next base: position 1,810 of record DASVPT010000016.1, on the reverse strand, counting down.
CCGGCTCGGATTCCACGAGCCCAAGCGACTGCATGATTCCGCTGAGTCCTCTCGCGCGCTTCTGCCCGCCGTCCTCTCGCGCTTTGGTCTCCACGGCGGGCCCCTGGCCCCTCAACATGAAGCGTTGCTGCGCGATCTGGACCAGGTTTGTGGTCGTCCAATAGATCACCAGACCGGCCGGGAAGAGGAAGCCCCAGAAACCGAAGAGCAGCGGCATGAACTTCAGGAACGGCTGTTGCTGGCTGGCAGGGGTGACGCGCTGCATCTGTCTCTGTTGGAAGAATGTGCTGGTGATCATCAGTGCGGCGAACAAGTAGTACGGGATCCGGCTGGGCCAACCACTCCCGCAATCCAGGGCGCGGGGAGCATCGACCACGTGGCGGGAGTTCACCTTGAGCTCCGGCTGACCGGCCTGCAGCGCATTGCACAGGAGGTTCGCCCCGAGGAAGTGCGTCTTGCCGGAGCTCTGGACGTGACCGCAATGCGGGCTGGGCTGGCGCCCCGAGCAGACCAGATCGACGTAGAGACGGCTGTCCTGCGGGGTGGCGATGGTCCGAACGGCGTTGTCATGAGGGATGTGGGTCAAGCCGACGGGGAACTGCAAGACCGCAAAGAGCGCGATGAGCACGGGGAACTGCGCCAGAAGGGGGAGGCACCCCATGAAGGGGTTGACGCCGTTCTCGCGGTAGAGCTTCATGACCTCCTCGTTGAGTCGCTGCCGATTCCCCTTGTACTTCGCTTGCAGCGCTTTCATTTGCGGCTGAATCGCCTGCATCGACTGCATGGAACGGATCTGCTTGATTCCGAGCGGGATCAACAGCACTCGGATCCCGAGGGTGAACAGGATGATCGCCAGGCCGTAGTTGGGGATCACGTTGTAGATGAAGGCCAGGACGGACCCGAGGGCGTGGAGAAGGGTCTGCCACCATCCGACACCGACCAGAGCGCTCAGGTTCACGAGGAGACCTCGGCCGTGCGTATGTTGCTGTCATACATCGGGGTGAAGGAGCGCCTCGCCGGAGGATGGTCCACCCCGCCCTTGGAGAACGGGTTGCACCGCAGCAGCCGCCAGGCTGAAAGCGCCAGGCCCCTGGCCCACCCGGCATTCGCGATGGCGCCCTCGGCGTACGCCGAGCAGCTGGGATAGAACCGGCAGTTCCCTCCAATGACCTTGCCCAGCGTGAGTCGATACACGCCGATCAGCATCAACAGCACGAACCTGAAGGGTGCCCCCGCGATCCACGCCGCTCGGCGCAGGAGAGAGCTCATCGGGCGTTCGCTCCCAATGTGGCGAGCGCTGCCTGGAGGTCGGCGGCTACGTCCGCCGTTTTCGCCTTGGTGATTCCCGCTCGGGCCACGAAGACGACGTGAACCCGGTCGAGTCCAGCTGTCCCCCTCCACGCCTCCCGCATCAGCCGGCGAGCGCGGTTCCGAAGAACGGCTCCTCCGACCCTCCGGCCAGCGATGAACCCAACCTTGCACTCTGTTTGGCCGGTCAAGACGTGCGCTATGAGGAGCCGGCCATGGAGCTTCTGGCCTCGATCCAGCACGGGTTTGAAGTCCTTGTCCCTGCGTAACCGATCCATGACGCGTTGAGCGGTCGCCCTCCGTCAGTCGCCGAGGCATTGGGTGCGGCGGCGGGCTCAGGCCGAGATCCTGGCCCGGGACTTGCTGCGGCGCCTCGCAAGAATGACCCTGCCGGCCCGGGTTTTCATTCGCGCCCGGAAGCCGTGCCGTTTCTTTCGCTTCCGGTTGTTCGGTTGATACGTCCGTTTCATGGCCGCTCCAGCGAGAATGACGTTTCGATGCG
>DASVPT010000015.1:0-5589 GCA_036389535.1 Actinomycetota bacterium | reverse complement strand
GGCGCTCGCGCCCGGCGCGCAGGTGTAATTCCACGTCGCGCCCCCATCGCTGGAGTAGAAGATGGCCTGGGTCTGCTGGCAGCCCGTGGGCGCGTCCCAAGTGTTGGCCGCGGCGACGATCTGGTTGGCGTTGTGGGGGTTCACGACCACCTGGATCTCGCCTTGATAGTCGAGCGGCGACGGGACGTCCGTCGAGGCCAGGTTGCGGTTGGTGCCGGTGGTGGCGGACTCCGCGATGTTCTGGAGAGGAGCGCTCTTGGCCGCCGCGCCGGTCTCGGGGGGCTCGGCGGGCCAGCCGCTCAGCACGCGGTCGACTTGCGCGTCGCCGTAGAGCTGGCGGGCCTTCGTCTCATGGAGCTGGACCCAACGGGTGTGCGCCTCGTAGATCTCCCGCGAGACCGCCATCTCGTAGTGGCGCACGTCCATGTCGATCTGGGCGAAGTCGAGCGGGGAGAGCGGCAGGAACTTGAGGAAGTTCTCGATGAGCGCGGCGTCGTTGGGCCGGGCCGCGAGCTGTTGCCTGAAATTCAGGAATTGCGGATCGCTCTGCAAGGCGAGGTAGACAGGCTTCAGAGCCTGGCGACGCTCTTGGGGAGTGGGCGGTTTCTGGCCGTTGGGCTGTGCTGCGAGCGGCGCAGCCGCGAGGGCTGCGGCGAGGCAGATCCCCAGAGCCCAAACCACCTGACGATAGGGGCGCCTTCTCATGGTTCATTCTCCTCAGACAAAAGAGGCGGGAAGAGTCCAACCTCTGGAGTTGCGCCGGATGGAGACCAAAGAGCCCAGCAGACCTCACTCCCTTTACGGCTCCTGAGTCGCTTGAACCTACTAAGGTAATCGAAGAGGGGAATATTCCACAAGTGCCCGAGCCGGGCCCTGCCCCTATCATGGCTTGACACGCCGGCTGAAAGCGCTTACAGTCGCCCGCGGTGTAACCGCTTTCACTCACTGGAAGCGGGGAAGTGCGCCAAGCCATTGCCACGACAGGGGTTCAACTGGGAGGCGCCGTGCAGCCGGCCCAAAGTCCCTCGATCTACGAAGTCGCCCGCTCGGCCGGAGTGTCGGTCGCCACGGTCTCGCGGGTGCTCAACGGCAAGGGTCCGGTCAACGAGGAGACGCGTAGCCGGGTGCTCCACGCGGTGGAGGCCCTCGGCTACGTTCCGCACGGCGGCGCGCGCAGTCTGAGCACGCGGCGCACGATGAACGTCGGCGTCCTGCTCCCCGACGTTCATGGCGCCTTCTTCTCCGAGGTCGTGCGCGGCATCGACCTCGCCGCCCGTGCCGCCGGCTACCACGTCCTGGTCTCCGGCTCGCACAGCGACCTCGCGGAGACGACGGCCGTGCTGCAGGCCCTGCACGGCCGCATCGACGGCCTCATCCTGCTGACGGCCGGCACCGGCGCTGACTGGCTGCGCCGCACGCTGCCGCGCGGCGTTCCGGCGGTGCTGCTCCACAACTCCGAAGACGACGCAGACCACGACTCGATCCGCATCGACAACCGTCTCGGGGCCCGGATGGCGGTGGACCACCTGCTCGACCTCGGCCATCGCCGGATCGCGCTGATCTGCGGTCCGCCGGGCAATACCGACGCCGCCGAGCGCCTGCTCGGGTTTCGCGAGGCGCTCACCGCCCGCGGACTGAAAGCCGATCCGCGCCTCGAGCTGCCGGGAGATTTCGGCGAGGAGTCCGGCTTCCGCGCCGGCGAGCGCCTGGCGGGCCGCGCGCATCCCCCCACCGCCATTTTCGCCGCCAACGACGCGATGGCGATCGGCTGCCTGGCGGCGCTGCGCGGCCGCGGCCTGCGCGTTCCCGAGGACGTGTCGCTCGTCGGCTTCGACGACATTCCAATCGCGCGCTATCTGACGCCCGCGCTGACCACGGTGCAGGTGCCCATCGCCGAGATCGGCGGCCGGGCCTTGGAGCGCCTGGTGACCGTGATCCAGAGCGGTCGTGAGACCGAGAAACAACACGACGTGGTCATGCCCACGCTGGCGGTCCGTGCTTCGACGGCCGCTATGCGGAGGGCCATGGACCGATCAAGAAACTGACGGAGGGAAGAACGATGAACAAGAGGAGAGTCGATTGCCGCAGGCTGGCCGGCGTTGCGCTCCTGCTGGCCGGACTGCTGTTGCTCGCGGGCGCAGCGGGAGCTCAGACCACGACGGCAAACATCCGCGGCAAGGTGACGAACGACCAGCAGGCCGGGCTCGCCAATGCCGAGATCAGCGCCGTCGGCACGGCCTCGGGATTCGTGAAGACCATCACCGCCGGCCCCGACGGGTCCTACCAGCTCGGGGGCCTCACCCCGGGCGAATACATCATCACGGTGTCGGCGGCCGGGTTCGAGCCGCGCTCGGAGACGGTGACCGTGCTCGTCGGGCAGAACCTGAACATCACGTTCGTGATGGCGCCCACGGCCGTCATCACCGAATCGATCACCGTCATCGGCGAGCAATTGATCGACACCCGGACGCCGGAGGCGGCGACCAACGTCACGCCGCAGCAGATCGAGAACCTGCCGCAGGACGACCGCAACTTCCTCAACTTCGCGGCGCTCGCGCCCGGCATCCGGCTGTCGACCAACCCGCAGCGCAAGACGATCGCCGGCGACGCCCAGCCGGCCGAGCAGACGAACGTGTTCATCGACGGCGTGAGCTTCAAGAACGACGTGCTGCAAGGGGGCGTGGCGGGACAGGACGCGAGCCGCGGCAATCCGTTCCCGCAGAACGCCGTGCAGGAGTTCCGTGTGATCACGCAGAACTACAGCGCCCAGTACGAAAAGGCGTCGAGCGCGATCATCACCGCCGTCACCAGGTCGGGCGGCAACGACGTCCAGGGCCAGGCCTTCTGGTTCTACCAGCCGCGGCAGTGGGTGTCGGATCTGGAGAAGAACTTCCAGTTTTCGTCGCTGACCACCAACCAGGACTACCGCCGCGATCAGCCCGGCTTCTCGATCGGCGGACCGATCCTCAAAGACAGGCTCCATTATTTCCTCTCCTACGAGCGCGACGACGAGGACGCCACGACACCGGTCACCATCGGCAACGCGAACTTCACAAACCAGTTCGGCCAGTTCACCGGCATTTTCCCCAGCCCGTTCAAGTCGAACCTGGGGTTCGGCAAGCTGAGCTGGCAGCCGGTGCAGAACCAGCGCGTCGACTGGAGCGGCACCTATCGCAAGGAGCACGAGACGCGCGACTTCGGCGGTCAGACGTCGTTCCAGTCAGCCACCGACCTCAAGAACTGGGTCTACGGCTCGACGCTGCGCCACCAGTGGAACAACGACAAGGCCCTCAACCAGGCGTCGCTCAGTTGGCAGGACTACGCCTGGAACCCGACGCCACTCAATCCCGGCCTCGTCGGGCGCAACTTCGAAGGCGTCATCCGCATCGGCGGCAACAGCACGGCCCAGAAATTCGATCAGCGGCGCATCGAGCTGCGCGACGACTATAACTTCGCCGTTTTCCAGTGGCACGGCGATCACAGCTTCCAGGTCGGCGCCAACGTCGACTTCCTCCGTTACAACGTCACCAAGTTCCTGACCGGCAATCCAGTCTACAACTTCCGGAACGACCCGGCGAACGGCCTGACTTTCGCTCAGCCGTTCGAGGCGCAGTTCGGCTTCGGCGATCCGACGCTCTCGGCCAACAACCGCGAGTATGGTATCTACGGCCAGGACTCCTGGGCCGTCAATCCGCGGCTGACCGTGAACCTCGGCCTGCGGTGGGATTACGAGTCGAACCAACTCGACGAGGGCTACGTCACCCCGGCCAACATCGTGGCGGCGCTGACCGGCAAGGTGGATTCGAGCTACTTCTCGAACGGCCATAACCGCTCGCAATACAAAGACATGTTCCAGCCGCGCGTCGGCTTCTCGTACGACTTGCGCGGCGACAGCAAGTCGGTGGTCTTCGGCGGCGCTGGCCGCTACTATGACCGCCTCTTCCTCAACGCCACGCTCGACGAGCGCTACCGCCTGCAGTTCCCCGTCTACCGCATCGCGTTCTCGCCCAACGGACGCCCGGGGACGATCCGGTGGAACGACGCCTTTCTGACGCCCGAGGGCCTGCACGGGCTGATCGCGTCGGGCGCGACCAGCCCCGAGATCTTCCTCCTCAACAACACCACCAAGCCGCCCTACTCGAACCAGTGGAACCTCGGCTTCCGGCAGGCGCTCGGCACGTGGATCGGCTCGCTGAGCTACAACGTCGTCCGCGGCTACCGCGGCTTCACCTGGCTGTCGGCGACCGGCATCTGCTGCTCGGCGCTGGTGCCGGGTTTCGGCAACGTGATCATTTCGGACCCGGAGGGCAAGCGGTACTGGTACGAGGGCATCTATCTCACGCTCGACCGGCCGTTCACGGGCCGCTGGGGAGCGCACCTGGCCTGGACGCACGGCAAGGCCGAGCAGAACGGCAATGACCTGTTCAGCCTCGACTATCCGAGCGCGGCCCAGTACCCGCGTCACGAGGTGCCGGACTCGGAGCGCGACCGCATCAACGCCAACGCTATCTTCGGCTTGCCCTGGGACCTGCGCTTCAGCACCAACGTCTCGTTGGGCACCGGCGGCGCCACGAACGTCCTCGACTTCTCGCAGGGCTTCGACCTCGCGGCGCGCCTGCGGACGCATCCGTTCGAGCGCTCCATCCGGCCGCCGCAGACTTGGGGCTTCGCGAGCCGCTCGGTCGACTTCCGTTTACAGAAGGACTTCGACATCGGCACCACCTCGCTCGCCCTCGTGGGCGAGGTCTTCAACGCCTTCAACTGGACGAATTTCGGCTGCCTGAACAACTTCATCCCGCCGGAGGGGAATCCGACCTTCGGCCAGCCGACTTGCGTGACCACCCTCGGCCGCCGCGAGCAGGTCGGGATCAAGTTCAACTTCTGACCGGTAGGCGGCGGGGAGGGCATTCATGACAGGAAGGATCGTGGTGTTCCTCCTCGCCGCCACGTTGCTCGCCTGCGCTGTGGTCAAGGACGGCAAGGACACCAAGGACGCCAACGACGCTGATCGCACGCTCCTCGATGACCTGGAGGAACGGACGTTTCATTATTTCTGGGATCTGGCCGATTCCAATACCGGCTTGATCCCGGACCGCTGGCCCACGCCGTCCTTCTCCAGTGTCGCCGCCGTGGGTTTCGGCCTCACAGCCTATACCATCGGTGCCGAGCGGGGCTGGGTCACCCGCGAGGCGGCGCGGGAGCGGGTGCGCCACACCCTCCAGTTCCTGCTCGACGCGCCGCAGGGGCCGGCGCCTACGGGGATGACCGGTTATAAAGGTTTCTTCTACCACTTCCTGGATATGGAGACCGGCCGCCGGTTCGAGACGGTGGAGCTCTCCACCATCGATACGACCCTGCTGATGGCCGGCGTGCTGACGTGCCAGTCGTACTTCGACCGCGACGACCCCGGCGAGGCCTCCATCCGCGACCTTGCCGAGCGGCTGTACCGGCGCATCGACTGGACCTGGATCCAGCCGCGGGCGCCGCTGGTCGCCATGGGCTGGACCCCCGAGCGGGGATTCCACACCTACGATTGGCGCGGGCTCAACGAAGCGATGATCCTTTATATCCTGGCCCTCGGCTCGCCCG
>DASVPT010000014.1:0-4255 GCA_036389535.1 Actinomycetota bacterium | reverse complement strand
GGGAGCTCTCCTACGGACCGACCCGCCGCCGACGGATCGCCCCCGAGTCATTCTCAAGTTCGCGCAGACGCTTGACGGCCGAATCGCCAGCCGGGGCGGCGACTCCAAGTGGATCAGCGGCGAATCCGAACGGACGCTGTCCCACGCGCTTCGGGCCGGCTGCGACGCGGTGCTGGTCGGCGTGGGGACGGTCCTCGCCGACGACCCTCAGCTGACCGTGCGGCTGGTGCCGGGCGCGTCGCCGCTGCGAGTAGTCCTCGACTCGACGCTGCGAATCCCCGACGCCGCGCACGTCCTCGACGCCGAGGCAGGAACCATCATCGTGACGACGGACCGCGCCGATCCGAAGCGCGTCGAGGCGCTGCTCCGCCGCCGGATCGCCGTTCGGATCGTCGAGCGGGGCCTCGATGGAGTGAACCTTCACGCGGCGTTGCGGGCGCTTCGGGAAGAAGGGATCGAGTCGTTGCTCGTTGAAGGAGGAGCCCGGGTGATCACCTCCTTCCTGGCCGAGCAGGTGACCGACCGAGTCATCGTGGCGATCGCCCCGTCGATCCTCGGGTCCGGGACGGAGGCCGTCGGCGACCTGCAGTCTCGAAGTCCCCGAGACGCCGTTCGTTTGGTCGGGTCGACGACGTTTCGAGTCGGAGACGACGTGCTCGTTTCGGGTGACGTCGAGTACGCCGCCGACTCCGGCCCGGTCGTGAGCCTCTAACCGGCGAACGTCAGCCGGCTGCGCTCGGTCCTCGAACCTCCACCTTTCCGTTCGCCGTCCGAACCTCGAACGAGGGCTGAGGCGACGTCGCCGGCCCGCGCAGAACGCTCCCGTCCTCCAGGCTGAACGTGCTCCCATGGCACGGGCACGTCACGGTCTCTCCGTCGTTGATCTCTCCATCGTGGAGCGCACAGCCACGATGGCTGCACCGGTCCGAGATCGCGCGGATTCTCCCGTTTCGCCGATACAGAAGGACATCGACCTTCTCGGCCCGACCCATCGTTGCTGTGCCTTCGCTCAACTCTGCCTCGTCGAGGACGGGAGTCCATTCGGTCGGCCAATCCTCGAAGGCGGTCTGGTTGATTCCCACACCCTTCGAGTACGACAGGCTCCCGCCGAGGTACGCGGAGACCATCGAAGCGGCAAAGCCGAGGCTCGAGAGAAGGAAGCCGAACCCGCGTCGCCCTCCCTTGCGGGCCAGCCACGAGAGGCTGTAGAGGCCCAGCGCCGCGGTATTTCCGGCCGCGTGCGCGATTCCGATCCTTCGCTGTCCTCCCCAGAGGTCGGCCCAATCGGATAGGCCCGCGGCGGCGGTCGGGACCGCTGAGAGGACGCCGATGGCGATGAGCCGGTCCGCCGCCGGCTCCGCCTGCTTTCCCCCGATCACGTCGAGCAGCGCCGCGCTCGTCCAGGCCCCGACCACAAGGTCGGTCAGCATCGGATGGACAGGGTGCCCGAGCCACGTCCCGCTGAGCAGGTCCTTGAGCGTGGTTCCATCCGGCACCACTCTCCCGACTACCCCTTGCAGTTGCTTGGCGACCCCGTCGAACGCTTCGAATCGCTCGATCGGCTCTGTGAGCAGGTCCCTGGGCAGTGGTTTCATGGTCGCTCCTCGGTCTTGGTTGAATTGACTCGGTTATTCCCGTCCATTGGCGAGGAAACCGGCGGGCTGTGGGGTAAGACGAACTGGCGGAGACCGCGGCGCCGAGGGCGGGCGGGGACGAGCAGGAGGTGGGACTGCCTTGGAAAGCACGCACGGGACGGGTGGCGAGCGGCGCTCGCCTGAGGGGCCGGAGCCCGGGCCCACGAATGAGTCAAGAACGGCCGGCCCTGCAAACGTTCGCCCGATCGAAGAACGGCTGCACGAGCGATTGGGACGGGCGCAGACGAGCTTCGAAGGCCAGCTCAGCGGTCTCCTCAAACAGCTCCGAACGCCGCTGAAGCAGGTCGAGGAGTGGGTCAGCCGAGGTGATCTCCAGTCGGTTGTCGACCAGCTCCAGGAGAAGGCGCAGCGCGCGCAAGAGGAAGTTGAACGGCGTCTTCATGCACTGGACGAGGTCAGGCAGGGGCTCGAGGTCCACGTGCGCAAGCAGCTCGAGGAGTTCAGGCGCGAACGACAGGACGTGCCCGACGGGCCGCAACCGGCTGCTGCCGAACCCGCCGGGCCTCAGGCCGTTGTTCCCGTAGCCGTCCCACCCGAGACGGCGCCGAAGACGACCGCCGGCCCCAAAACCAAGAAACCCCGCGCCAGGAAGCCGCAGAAGTCTCCCGGTCCATGAGGTCGATTGACCGGTGACGTCACCGAACGGTGACGTGAACCTCCTGCACCAGGTTGTTGCCCATGCCCTGAAGATTCCAGGGCTGCTCCACGGGCTGGGAGTCGCCTGACGCGTCGGTCGCCCGGCAGGCCAGAACGTGCTCGCCCGGCTCGGCCACCCATTCGTACGTCCAACCTCGCCACGCCCACTCGCCCACCGGTTCGGAGAGTTTCGCCTGGAACCATTCGCCGTCCACGCCGACTTCGACCCCCGTGACGAGTCCGCTCCCGCTCCACGCCCTCCCGAACAGCGACACGGGGCCGGCCTCCACGTAGCGCTGGCGTTCCGGGAAGCTCGGAAAGCCCGGCGCAACCATCAAGGCACGCGGGCGAATCCGGGTGACCCGAGAACCCGTGTCCTCTTCTGATTGCTGATAGTGGTAGGCCACCGCTTGGTGATAACCTGCGAAGGGTTCGGTTACCGCTTCGATTCGTTCGAGCCACTTCACGCTCGTCATCCCGTACCAGCCGGGAACGAGCAAGCGAACCGGAAAACCGTGTTGTGGCTCCAGCGGGCGGCCGTTCATCTCGTACACCAGAAGAACCTCGCTACGGATCGCATCGTCGACCGGTAACGAGCGCGCGTAGTCGAGCTCCACGTCGCCCTCTCGTCCGTGATCGGCACCCGTGAACACCACCTCTACCGTCCCTGGCTGGAGGCCGGCGTCTTCCAGGACGCCATTCAGCGGGGTCCCCGTCCATTGCGCGGTGCCGATCGCCTCGTTGAGCCACGGCTGCGATATGGGACGCGGGCTGAGCCGCGCCCGCCCATTCCCCGCACACTCCATGGTGACGGGGATCGTCGTCGACGGCCTGGCGCGGATGTCGTCCAGCGTCAGTTGGAGCTCTCGCTGGACGTGGCCTCTTACCCGCAATCGCCAGGCGGCCGGATCGATCAGGGGGATGTCGAAGTGGATGAGCAGATAGTGGAGACCGACCGGCGTGATGTCGTAGCGCATCGCCTCCAGCGGCATTCCGCGGTTTCGGGTGGCCTGAGCGAGCTCCACTTCCGTGATGCCCTGGCCCGGGGCGGCGAGCTCAACCATCGATGGTGTGGATCATCCAGACGTTGGGTTCGGTGAGGAGGCCTTCATCACGTTCGCGGTCGATCATGACCGGGTTCAACGCGCCGCGCACGACGAACTCACCTGACTCGGGGAACGTCAGGCCGGTCCATTCCTCCCATTCGGAGATCGCCCCGCGGAAGATGTTTCCCCGGGACGCGATACCCGCATATCGGGCGCCAAGGCGTTCGTGCGTACGAAGCCACGGATCGAACATCAGTCCATCCTCCCGCCGCCATTCGACATAACGCTCCATCGGTGTGATCGGATAGCTCTCCTTCAGGTTCGGGCGGACCGGCGCGACCAGCCATTGGAGTCCCTGACGGCGGCCGATCTCCTTCATAAAGAGGAGCAGCTGGGAGGCCAGGCCCTTCGAACGCGCGTCGGGCTGAATGAGCGCGAGCAGGGCGCACACAGTGGTCGGTGCGGTCCCTTCCGAGGCCTCGGCGAACGACCGCTCGAGCACAGCCGGAACCCCGGCAGGCAGGTCGTCGTCCCGTCCGGTCCAGGCAAACGGAATCGTGTTGCAGTGGGCGAGAAATCGATCGTCCTCGTCGTCGTACGCGACGAATTGAAACGAGCCAAACTCGGTCGCGAGCCGTCGCCAGTAGGCGTTGCAGACCGGATCGTGGTTCATGAACTCCATGTGGGGAGGCCACCACGGACCCGATTCGTCCCAGTACCGCTTGGCCAGGTCCGGCCGCTCCTCGAACGTGAAGAACTGAGTCACGCTTCCATTGTGGCGGACGGGGCGGCTTAGAGCGGATAGAGCGAACGGAGCGCGAGGAGCTCGCCGGCTCCGAGGTCGCGTTTCTTCGTCTCGTCGGGTGCGGCGCCGGGATACATGGTGAGCTCCGCGTCGGCGGCGCCCGTGACGTGGTA
>DASVPT010000013.1:0-8787 GCA_036389535.1 Actinomycetota bacterium | reverse complement strand
CCGACCCGCGCCTTCGCGTCGCCGTCGGCGCCGCAGAGCAACACATCGCCTACCAGCGGATGTTCGAGCGATTGGAGCGGTTCGGCGGACACGGTGTGGAACCCGGAAACGAGCTGGACGGTCTTCGGAAGCAGCGCCTTCGCCTGTTCGGCGGCGGAACCCTCCCACGGACGGACCACCTGCCACGGAAGCCTCCCCACGGCCGTGGCCAAGGGCGTCGTCGTGTCGACGACGAGTGCGTCCGAGCGAAGAGACGAGGCGATGGAGCGGTAGATCTCGGCCTGGCCCGCGTATGGAACGGTGACGAACACGATCTCCGAGGCCGCGGCGGCATCGTCGTTCGCGGCACCGCTGATCTCACCTCGGCTTCCCGACCCCGCGCCAAGCTCCAGGATGTCGCGCGCCCGGTCAGCGGCCTGGCGCGCTCGCTCCTCGGCCCGCGACCCGATGATGATCTGTTCGCCGGCCACCGCCAGCCGAAGGGCCAGTCCGAAACCCTCGTCGCCCGTGCCGCCGATGATCGCGATGCTCACCCGGGCTAACCTCCGCCGCCGAGCTCGTCGATCTCTTCGTCGTCCACCGGCATGGAGTGCACGCCTCTTTCGTCCTCCAGCCTGTGCCATAAGTCTTCCGCCCATTCTCGAACGACCGGCCACATTCGCCGGAAGTTCTCCTTGGTCACTTCGCCGAAGGCTCGATCGGCGTCTTCCGGCGTGATCTTGTCTGCCGTGTGGTCCAGCACGAAGATCGCTGTCCCGAATCCGTATTCCAGCTGCTGCTCTTCCACCCCTGACCTCCTCAGCCGCCCGTGGGTCGCGGGACGATCAATGCGTCGGGCGATACTCGCCGAACACTTCGCGAAGCGCGTTCGACACCTCGCCAAGGGTCGCGCCGGCTCGAAGGGCTTCCTTCATCGGATAGAGCAGGTTCGCCGTGCCCCCGGCGGCCTGTCTCACGGCGCCGAGCGCCGCGTCGACCGAAGCGCCGTCACGCCGGGCTCGAAGCGCGCCCAGGCGCTCCACCTGTGCCCGAACCTCGTCCTCGTTCAGCCTCAGAAGATCGGGAGGGACGTCGTCTTCCTCCACGTACTTGTTGACCCCGACGACCACACGGTCGCCTGATTCGACGCCCTGCTGGATGCGAAACGCCGACTCGTGGATCTCGTCCTGGATCCAGCCCGCTTCGATCGCGGGCACCGCTCCCCCCATCCCGTCGATCTTCTCGATGTACTCGCCGGCCCGGGTTTCGATCTCGTTGGTGAGGTACTCGATGTAGTAGGAGCCGCCGAGTGGATCGGCGGTGTCGACGACGCCGCTCTCGCTGGCGATGACCTGCTGGGTTCGGAGCGCGATCTTCGCGGATCGCTCGGTGGGAAGTGCCAGCGCCTCGTCGAACGAGTTCGTGTGCAGCGACTGGGTGCCGCCGAACACGGCCGCCAGCGCCTCGAGCGCGGTCCGAACGATGTTGTTCTCCGGTTGTTGCGCGGTGAGGGTCGCCCCACCCGTCTGCGTATGGAACCGAAGCATCGCGCTGCGCGGGTCTTTCGCCCCGAACCGCTCCCGCACGATCCGACCCCACAGTCTCCTGGCGGCGCGGAACTTCGCCACCTCCTCCAAGAAGTTCATGTGGCAAGCGAAGAAGAACGAGAGCCGCGGCGCGAAATCGTCGATGGCGAGACCGGCGTCGATCGCCGCCTCAACGTAGGCGATGGCGTCGGCGAGCGTGAACGCCACCTCCTGGACGGCGGTCGCTCCGGCTTCGCGCATGTGGTAGCCGGAGATCGAGATGGTGTTCCAGCGAGGGATGCGCTCCCGGCAGTACGCGAACAGATCGGTGATGAGCCGCATGGAGGGCTTGGGCGGATAGATGTAGGTCCCCCGCGCCGCGTACTCCTTGAGGATGTCGTTTTGGACCGTGCCGCCGATCTTGCCCGTCGGCACGCCCTGCTCCTCCGCGACCAGCTCGTAGAGCAGCAGCAGGATCGCCGCCGTGGCGTTGATGGTCATGGACGTCGTGACCTGGTCGAGCGGTATTCCGTCGAGGAGGACGCGCATGTCCTCGAGCGAGTCGATGGCGACGCCGGTCTTCCCGACCTCGCCCTCGGCCCGCGGGTGGTCCGAGTCGTAGCCCATCTGCGTTGGGAGGTCGAAGGCGATCGACAGCCCGGTCTGCCCGTGCTGCAACAGATACCGAAAGCGGGCGTTGGTCTCCTTCGCGGTGCCCATGCCGGCGTACTGGCGCATGGTCCATGGCCGTCCGCGGTACATCGTCGGGTAGACGCCGCGCGTGAACGGAGGTTCACCCGGTTGGCCCAGGTCCCGCTCGGGATCGAAACCCTGGAGCTCGCCCGGTCCGTGAACCGGCTTGATCTCGATTCCCGAGTCGGTGGCGCGACGGTCCTTGGAGCCCTCGTCGCTCATGAGGGAAGCGTACCGGAGACGGACGCCTCAGCTTCACGAGGACCGGCCCTGGTGATGAGAAGCAGAAAGCCGGCGACTCCGGCTGCGGCCGCAGCGAGGAACGCGCCGCGGTATCCGAACAAGGACGCCACGCCGCCCAACGTGAGCGCGGCGATTCCGAACGAGAGGTCGAAGAAGGCAGTGAACGTTCCGATCACGGAGCCGCGCTCCTCCACCGGGGCCGAATGGACCACCATGGTCATGAGACCCGGATAGAGCAGGGCCACGCCGACCGCGAACGAGGCCGTTCCGGCGAACAATCCGGCAGGAGTTCCCCACAAGCCGATGGAAAGCAGGCCCGCGATCGAGAACAGAAGCGCGGTGCTCGAGGCGGTTCGAGCCCCCAGCCGGTCCGGAAGTCGCGCCCCCAGGCTTCGGATGGCCAGGATGATCCCCGAGTAGGTCAGAAACACGTATCTCGAGCCGGACATCCCGAGTTGCAGCGCGTACAGCGGCACGAAGGACGAAAGCGCGGCGAACCCCCACACGTTCGTGCCGTGGACCGTCCCGGGGATCAACGCCGCGCGATGCACGAGTGGCCCGCGCGACGCGATCGCGGCGTGCTGGGGCCGTGTCTCGGTGATCAGCAGCCCCAGCGCGGCGGCAAGACCGGCCATGGCGCCGGCGGCCCACCAAACGGCCGTGAACCCGAAGTGGTCGAGCAGGAACTCGCCGCCCGCCGGGCCCGCCGCCAACCCGCCGAAGACGGCGAGGCTGAAGAAGCTCACGGCTTCCCCTCGTCGAGCATCCGGGGCGAGGTCGTTGATCGCGCTTCCCGTGCTGGTGAAGAAGAGTCCTTCCCCTACACCCGTCAGCATGCGGAAGATGACGATGGCCAACACGCTGTGGGCCAGGGAGTACGCGGCGAACGTCACGGCGACGATCGCCGCACCGGTCACGATCAGCACTCGGCGGCCTCGCCGATCGCTCAGTCGCCCGGCCAACGGCCGGAGCAGGACCGCGGTGAACGAGAACGCGCCCACCGAGACACCGACCATGAAGTTCGTTCCCCCAAGGGGGCCGCGGACGAAGCGCGGGAGCAGCGCCTGAATCGCCCCGACGGCGATGAAGTACGCCAGCGTCGAGACCACGATCATGGCGAAGACAGGAGTGATCAGTCGCGGACGAGGTTCCCGCCGGGGCATCGGCGCTATCCGCCTGGTGAGATGTTCGACGTGAGGATGTTGAGAACCTCGTCGTGAAGAAGCCCGTTCGTCGAGACCGCGCTCCCACCCGAAGGCGTGACCCGACCGGAAATGTCGGTGAACGATCCGCCGGCTTCCTCCACGATGACCTGAACGGCGGCGAGGTCCCACACGCTGACCTCCATCTCCGCGGCGACGTCGGCGCTTCCTTCGGCGACGAGCATGTGCATCCAGAAATCGCCGAAGCCTCGTGCGCGCTTCGATCGCAGCGCGAGGGTGAGAAAGCTCTGGAGAAGACCGTTCCGCTCCCACGTCTGCACGCCGCCGAAGCAGAACTGGGCCTGCTCCAGTCGGTCGATTTTCGAAACTCCGATCCGACGGCCGTCGGCGAAGGCGCCCTCGCCTCGGGCGGCCCACCACCGTCGCCCGAGCGCCGGAGCCGACGCCAGGCCGACCTCGATGACGCCGCCCCGCTCGAGCGCGATCAGCGTGGCCCAGACCGGAATGCCGCGCACGAAGTTCTTGGTGCCATCGATAGGATCGACGATCCAACTGCCGTTCGGTGCTTCAGCGAGGCCGAACTCCTCCCCGATCACGCCCTCATCGGGCCGCTCCGTGGCGACACGCTCCCGGATCGTCTGCTCGATGGACCGATCGGCCTCCGTCACCGGCGTCAGGTCCGCCTTGGTCTCCACGGCAAGGTCGGCGGCGCGAAACCACTTCATCGAGTGGGCGTCGGCGGTGTCGGCGAGCTGGTGAGCGAAGGTGAGGTCGGGGTTCATCCGAGCCGAGGTTAGCGCCCGCAGGTGCAGAGTAGTGTGGCGCCGGATGGAGGTCACCAACCCGAACGTCGACGAATACCTCAGGGAGCTCCTGAAGCTGCACGACGAGCCCGTGCTCCTCGAGATGGAAAACCACGCGCGGGAGCGGAACTTTCCCATCGTCGGGCGGCTGGTCGGCGTGGTCCTGGAGATCCTGGCTCGATCGATCGACGCCAAGCGGATCTTCGAGCTGGGATCCGGCTACGGGTACTCGGCCTATTGGTTCTCCCGCGCCGTCGGCGAGGACGGAGAGATTCAAATGACCGACGGGGATGCGGAGAACGAACGGAAGGCGGCCGACTACTTGGGCCGTGCGGGGTTGGACAAGCCGACCCGGTTCCATGTCGGAGACGCCGTCCACACGCTGCAAGAAACCGAAGGGTCGTTCGACATCGTCTTCAACGACATCGACAAGTGGGAGTATCCGGCCGCGTGGGCCGCCGCCCGCGACCGAATCCGTCCGGGAGGGCTCTACATCTGCGACAACACGTTGTCGTGGGGAAGCGCGTTCGTGCCGACCAGCGAGGGTGGCCCTGCCGACTGGCTGGAAGCCGTGCGGCGCCACAACGAAGAGATCTTTGGCGACCAGGACTTCCTGAGCACGATCCTGCCGATCCGAGACGGCGTTCTGGTGGCCCGCAGAGCCTGAGACTCGCCAACAGCTAGCCCCAGGGACTGCTCCACCACTTCGAGATGCCGCGGTCGTCGGCGATGGCGTTCGCCGCGTTGTACCCCGACGCTCCCCCGATGCTCCCGCCCGGATGCGTCGAGGCGCCGCACATGTAGACGTTGTCGAACGCGGTTCGGTACGGCGGGTATTCGTGGAACGGCCGGAAGATGCCCAGCTGGTCCTGGGACATCTCGCCGTGGTTCCAGTCACCGTGCTTCATGCTGGGCATGATTCGTTCGATGTCGATGGGGCTGGAGACGTATCGGCCGACCACGGCCTCGGGTTCCAGACCGCTGGCCAGGTAGGGGCGCCACCGGTCCAGTACCACCTCGGCGTACTCCCACTTCACCTTCTCCCACGCCGCAGAACCGCCCTCTCGAAGGTCGTACGGGGCGATCTGCTCGCAGAAGCACGCCTCTTTCCCTTCGGGAGCAAGTGAGGAGTCGAACAGGGACGGGTGGACGGTGAAGAGTCCAGGCTGCCGCGGAGGAACGCCCAGCCGGCAGTCCGACGCGTTGTCGTCCAGGACGTCGAGCGACTCGCACAGCGAGACGGCGAAACACCGCTCGACCGCCGGATCCGACTCCGCCGCCTTCCACCGGACCGGGGCATCCAGGGCCAGATAGACGCAGAACATGGACATGGCGTCGTACCGCCATCGTTTGACCGCCGGCTCGAACGCGGCGGGAAGCTCGGACTCGCCGACCAGCTCCAGAAACGTGTGTCGAGGATCGAGATTGGAGACGACCGCGGCGTCTCCGACCTCGAGGCGCTCACCATTGCCGAACTCGATCGCGGTGGCGGCGCCGCCCGAGACCTCGATCTGCCTGACCGGCGCATCGACGCGGATCTCCCCACCGTGGTCCGAGAGGAACTTCGCCATCGCTTGAGCCAGGTTGTTGGATCCGCCAACGCAGATCGCCCAACCGTACGGTTGCATCGAACCGGCGATCATCACCGGATAGTTCGCTCCGAGCCCGAACACGTCTCCGGTTCCGGCGAGCTGCGCGACCCAAACTCCGATCCCCGTCTGCACCTCGGGTGTTTCGAAGAGATCGCGTGCGACGTGATTGGGCGAGGACAGGAAGTGGCGGAGCATGCCGAGCCCTTCGGTGCTCTCTTCCAGCGGCGCGATGTCCTTCGATGGCACCTGAGGCGCGGAGAACATCGCGGGGATCATCCCTTCCTTCAGCACCTCGAGGTACTGGTGGGCAACGTCGCGAAAGGTGGCGGCATCCCGCTTGGAGAAGCGCTCGATGTTGGCGACGGTTTGCTCCAGGTCTCGGCTGCAGACCAGAGCCCTTCCGTCAGGAAAGACGTGAGCGAACTGATTCTCCGGCCACACGTACCTGGCGCCGTATCGCTCGAGCTCCAGGTCCCCGTACACCGGTCCCATGTGAATGATCCCGTGGAAGTTCGAATGGAAGTTGTGGCGGAAGCCCGGCGCGGCGACCTCCTTCGTCGCGCACCCGCCACCGACCACGTCCCTGGCTTCGAGGACGAGGACCTTCTTCCCCGCCTTCGCCAGGTAGCAGGCACACGTGAGGCCGTTATGCCCGCCCCCGACCACGATCACGTCGTACGCATTCACGTCCGTCCTCCTCAGTGGTAGCGGTGGCCGCCGTCGACGTTGATGGTCTGCCCGGTGATGAACCCGGCCCTGGGGCTCACGAGGTATGCCACGCATTCGGCGATGTCCTCCGGGCGTCCTCGGCGCTTCACAGCCTGTCCGCCAACGATCTCCTCGAACAGCTCCCCGGTGGGATCCTCCTCCAGCGCGCCCTCGGTCTCGATGAGCCCGGGCGTGACGCAGTTGACGGTGATGCCGTGCGGTCCCGCCTCGCTGGCGAGCGCGCGAGTGAACCCGACGATGCCTCCCTTGCTCGAGATGTACGGCGTCATCTCCGGATATCCAATGAAGAACGTGGCCGAGGAGATGTTCACGATGCGGCCATACCCTCGTTCGACCATTGCGGGATAGACGGCGTGGGTGCAGAGGAACAGACCGTCGAGGTTGACCGCCAGCACTCGACGCCACTCCGAGAAGTCGAGCTCGTCGAACGGGGTATGCGGGAAGATCCCGGCGTTGTTGACCAGGATGTCGATTCGTCCTCGCCGGCGAAGGAGCGATTCCACGGCCGCGGCGAGCCCGGCTTCGTCCGCCACGTCAGCGACGTAGCCGTCAATGGTCTGTCCCCCGGAGCCGTCCACGCCAGGTGAGGCGGCCAGGGCGTCACGCGCCCGCGCGACGGCGTCGGCGTCACGATCGACCAGCGCGACGCTGCCGCCGCTTTCGAGGAGCCGAGACGCAATGGCGAAACCCAACCCGCGGGCGCCACCTGTGATGACGGCGACCTGATCGCGAAGGGGCGCCGCCGGCCGCGAAGCAGCTTCTGCGTTCACCGGTGCAGGGCTCCCATGGCCACGGCCGCACCGTACTATGCGCGCACCGCTGGCCGCATGTAGGCTTCGGCTGCTGGCTCCGGCGAGTCGACAATCGGGAGAAGGGAGAACCGTCATGGCTCTTACTGGGTCCCCAGAAGCGCCCGCAGCAGCCGAGCAACTCGGCGAGAACCGTCTCAGCTTCTTCGACGCCGTCGCCCAGTCCGTCGGATTCATGGGTCCGGTCTTCGGCATGGCCTTCCTCACGTTCCTGGTGGCAGGCGCGGGGAACGCGGGGAAGGGTGCCGGCGCGGCGACGCCGCTTGCCATCCTTCTCGCTCTCATCGGAATGGGAGCCATCGCCTGGATCGTCGCGCTGTTCGCACGGCGGATCCGCGCTGCGGGCTCGCTCTACGACTACGTCACGTACTCGTTCGGTGAGAGCGCCGGGTTCGTTGCCGGATGGATCTACTACCTCGGCATCGTGATTCTCGCCGTCAACGCGGTGCTCTTTCTGAGTGGACTGCTCCAGGACTACCTGAAGGGTTTCTACGACGTCGGCATTCCGTACTGGTTGCTCGGGCTCGTGATCATCGCGATCCTGTTCCCGATCCTCTACCTGGGGGTGCGGATCTCCACTCGAGCCCAGCTCTTCCTGGCCGGCTTCACCATGGTGTTCGTTCTCCTGTTCGCCATCTCATTGATCATCAACGGCGGGCCGAAGGGCAACTCCATCAAGCCGTTCACGCCCGGCCTGGCGCCGGGGGGATGGACCGGCGTCTTCTTCGGACTTCTCTACGCAATTCTCATCTTCACGGGGTTCGAGACCGCGGCCAACCTCGGTGAGGAGACGCGAGACCCGCACCGCAACATCCCCAGGGCCGTCCTGTGGGCGCTGGGGTTGGTCGGCGTCTACTTCGTCATCGTCACCTACTCCTACTCGATTGGCCTGGGGCTGAACGGAATCGCCTGGGCGAAAGACCCATCCGTCCTGATCACGCTGGGAAGCAACCCCGCGTACGGGAGCTCGTTCATCGCCAAGGCCCTGTTCGCGTTGGCGCTTCTCGACCTGACCGCGGTGTGTCTGGGCTGCACCGTCGCTGCCTCGCACGGCCTGTTCGCACTGGCCCGCGACCGGCGGCTTCCCCGAGGGCTGGCCCATTCCAATCGCCGGTACGGCACACCCGACGTCGCCATCGTGTTCACGCTGGCCGTGTCGGCCGTGCTCGTCCTGCTCACCCGGCTCACGGCCGGCAAGTGGTTCGGGGCATTCGAACCGAAGACATTCCAGGTGCCCGAATACCTGCCGG
>DASVPT010000012.1:0-6588 GCA_036389535.1 Actinomycetota bacterium | reverse complement strand
CACGCCGCTCCGCCGATTCGATGTAGAGCGCGTGTGACAGGACGGCCGCGGCGACCCTCATGACGTCCACTCCACGGTGGCCATCCGGGTACTGAAGAATCCGATTCGCTCCGCGCCGGAGCAACGTGTAGGCGCCGTGCTGGTTGCCACGAAACAGATGCACATATCCAGCGCCTAGCTGTGAGAGTCCCTTGAAGAACTCCGATTCAGGCGTTTCCTTGGCCTGCTTCCAGCACGTCTCCCACGCTTCGTGGGCGGGGAAGAATCGACCGGCGTTCCAGTGCTCCATGCCGAGCTCGTGGTTTCGATCGAGCGTGAGCGAGTCGTAATCCTCCAGCTCGAGCTGGTTTTCCGATTGCCAGGGAAGGGGGCGCCCGAGCTCATCGCGAGGGCGCCTGGGCTTGGGGGGTGCGTCGGGGTCTCGCGGCCGGCCTGGCTTGGGCGCCGGTGTGCGCTCGGGCACCTAGACCCGGCCCACCACGACGCGGGTGAACTTCACCGGTCCGATCGTGCTTCGGATGTCGCGAAACCCGCCGCGGCGAAGAAGGGAGGCGACCGGCCGCGCTCGATCCGGACTCACCTCGACCAGAACCCACCCGTCGCCGCTCAGCCACCGAGGAGCTTCGGCGACGACCCGCCCCAACAGCCCGAGCCCGGTTCGCGAGAAGTCGGTGATCGACTCGCGCGGTTCGAAACGAACGATCTCCTCGGGTAGATCCCGCATCTCGCCGCGAGCGACGTATGGAGGATGGATCGTGATGACGTCGATCGCGCCCATGAGGCTCTTCGGAAGCGGCGCGAACAGGTCACCGCGGAGAAACGTGGCGTTTCGAAGTCGAAGCCGCTCGGCGTTGCGGCGAGCTTGAGCGATGGCGGACGAGGAGATGTCCACCCCGTAGACCTTCGCCTTTCGAACCGCGGAGGCCACCGCCAGCGCCACCGGGCCGATTCCGGTCGCCAGATCGAGGTGGACTGGACGCCGGCGGCGCTGAAGCCGGCGGATTGCCTGGAGGGCCATGAACTCGGTCGACTCGCGCGGAATGAACCCTCCTCTTCGAACTTCGAGGTCGAGGCCTCGAAACGGCGCGGTTCCGGTGATGTACGCGACCGGCTCGCCCGAAGTACGCCGAGAGATCAACTGCCGGAACCGCCGGACGGCCGGCGTGGGAATCTCCTGCCGAGCCCTGGGAGCTCGCCCCAGCACGAACTCCAGGATCTCTTCGGCGTCGAACCGCTCCTTGCCGGCATGCGGGTGATCGATCCGGTCTGAGGCCTTGAGCATTCGCTCCGCCTCATCCAGGATCTCTTCCGCTGTCGGCATGAACGTGCATCATAGGGACAACCCATTGCCTGCCCGAAGCGAAGCCGGCCGGTCCGTAGAATCGACGAGGAGAATGCCTCCTCGAAACGCCAACCTGCGCGCAGTCAAGTCTCCGAGCGGTGACAGCCACGTTGCCGATCTCGGGACGATTCGCCTGACGGCCGACCGCCTCCTGGTTCGCGTGCCCGAAGACAGCGAGCGGCAGACCAAGGGCGGGCTGGTCATCCCGGCCACCGCCGCCCCGCACACCAAGCGATGCGTCTGGTCAGAGGTGATGCTGGTTGGTCCGGAGGTCCGAAACGTCAAGGCCAGCGACTCCGTTCTCTTCATTCCGCAGACCGGCGTCGAGGTCGATGTGGGCGGGGAGGTCTTTCTCCTCCTCCGCGAGCGCGACGTCCAGGCCGTGGCCTCGGCGCACACCGACCCGCAGTCGGGCCAGTACCTCTAGCGGATCAGCCGAGAAAGGCGGCGGTCGGCAAGCACCTTCCCTCCGGTCTGGCACGTGGGGCAGTACGTCACCTCGTGCGATTCGTAGGAGACCCGCCTGAGATCCGAGCCGCAGACCGGACAGGGCGACCCCGACCGGCGATGAACGATGAAGTGATCGCCCAGCTTCGGAGGGAGGCCGGCGGGTCTTTGCCGCTCCGCCTGCAGGGCTTCCTCGAGGATCGCATGGACCGAGGCCAGGAGCCGCTGTCGTTCCTCCGGTGAGAGCGAAGCGAGCGAGCGAAACGGAGAGACCTTCGCCCGGTGGAGAATGTCGTCCGCGTACCCGCGACCGATACCGGCGACCCGTCGCTGGTCGCGCAGCATTGGATGGAGCCGGCCGCTGTCGGTGCCGGTCAGCACCAGCTCGCGGAACTCGGCCGAGAAGGGGTCGGGGCCGAGCTTGGCCAGCGGCCCCTCATCTGAGGCTTCGAGCACCCACCAGCCCGCCTTCCGCTCCGTTCCGAACTCCTTGACCAGCACGCCGGGGCCACGGTCGAATCGGAGGCGAACCACTCCGCCGCGTGGCCTGGACGACCGCACCGGCTCTTCCATGTCGATCCGCCCGCCCTGGGACAGATGCACGAGCAGCCGGGCTGAGCCGAAATCGAAGATCAGGAACTTCCCTCGGCGTCCGACCCCCTTCAATTCGAGCCCCTCAAGGTCACTGGGCGCGGGGGCCACCGTCTTGAGCGCGGAGAACGCGAGAGGCTCGGCCCTCACAAACTGCGCGCCGGCCAGACGGTCGTGGAGCCGCTCGGCAAGAGCTTGGACTTCGGGGAGTTCGGGCATCGTCTCACCCGCCTGTTCGCGACAACCACGAGTCTAGGAGCGCCGCGCACCCGTTTTCGGGTATCAAGGCCGGCCTCGCGTTCGGTCGATACGCCAGGTAATGCCATCGCCCCGCCCCCGAATCGTTCTCATCGCCGCGCTCACGGTTGCCCTCCTGCTCCCCGCCCGCGCCGCGTTCGCCTTCGGCGACGTGTCCTCCTCTTATTGGGACTACGCGTCGATCAAGTACGTGGCCAGCACCCACGACTACATGTCTGACTACGGCACGTCGTTCAAGCCAACGACCATCGAACAGCGCAAGTTCCTGGCACGAGCGTTGGTGAAGGCCTATCGGCCCGCCGAACCCGTCGATTCCTCGATCAAGTTCACCGACCTTCCCTCCACCGATCCCTTCTACCGGTACGCCAACGTGGCGACGAAGCTCCGGTGGCTTCCGAAGTTCCCCGACGGCTCGTGGCGGCCCACCGCGACGGCCACGGTGAGGGGCCTCGACCGCGCTCTGATTCTGGCCATGGGACTGTCCAGCCAGGTTCGCGGGCTCGCTCGCATCCATGAGGCCGACGGCGACGTGTACAAGGTCGGCTCCTTCTTCCCCTACATCCAGCTGGCCCACTGGCTCGGTCTGCACTACAACCACTCGACCGAGAGCGCCGACATCCTCTCCACGTCGCTGCTCAGACGGGATGAAATGGCCTTCACGCTCTCCCACGCCAAGCAGATCTCGTCGTGGAAGCTCAGCTCGGCCTGGAGGTTCTCCAACGTCACCCTCCCGTCGCTGAATCCGGCCGATCCAACGCAGGCCGCGAAGAGAAAGCTCACCGAGTACGCGCTCAACCAGGTCGGCTACCCATACATCTGGGGCGGAGAGTGGCCCACCCGCTCCCCATCCGGCTACTGCTGCGGCTACCAGCCCCAAGGTGGATTCGACTGCTCGGGGTTCGTCTGGTGGGTGACGAAGAAGTACGAGGGCGGCTACAACGCCGCTCAGTTCCGCTCCTATGCCGGATGGTCGCTTCCCCAGCGTGCCAGCTATCAGATGGCCGGCGCCACCTCAACGAAGATCTCGTACGCGAACCTCAAGGTCGGCAACCTGATGTTCTTCGGGTCGAGCAGCGGCGTGAACCATGTCGCGCTCTACGTCGGCAACAACTGGATGATGAGCTCATCCGGCAGCGTCGACGGTCCGGTTCTCGAGTGGGTCGGGAGCGGCTGGTGGCGAGACCACTTCAAGTTCGGCCGCTCGCTGAAGTCCTGACCTGCGCCGACGGCTCAGATTCAGGAGGCCCTCAGACGGGTTACGGCTCTCCGATGACCCCCTTCACCGCCTCGAGCAGCGCTCCCATGCTGAACGGCCGTCGGAGCTCGGCGTCCACCTCGACCAGCTCCAGCTGTCCCGTCTCCCCCTTGCCTGCCATGAACACGATGACCCGGACACCGGAGAGCTTCGGATCCTGCCTGACCTCGCGGAGGACGGCCCATCCATCCTCCGCAGGAAGCTGCGTATCCAGGATGAGGAGGTTGTATCCGCTGGAGCGGAGCGCCTCCAGGCCCTCGGAACCGCCGGGGCGTTCGTGAACTTCGTAGCCGGCCATCTGCAGGCGGAGGATCGGCTGGCGGATGAGCTCCGGCCGGTTGTCGATGAAGAGGATCTTTTTCCTTGCCATGCTCCACAGGAAGGTAGCGCGTGTTGCGATCGGGCCCCACGGGACGCTACCCTCGTCCCCTGGAAAGCGGACGCGGTTTGACAGCCGTAGTCCAAACGAACTAGTCTCATCCCCGGGCTGCTACGGCAGCCCGTTTGTTATGCGGGCAATCCAAACAGACGCGATGAAGAAGAGGACTCGGCGCCTGGGAGTAGTGTGCCTGCTTTCGGCGGGCCTCACGCTCAGCTCGTTTGCCGTCTCTGCGGCCGACCCAGCCCCGCACAAGACCCCCCGCCAGCGCCGCGACTACATCCGGGTTACCAACAGCGTTTCACAGCTTGTTGAGGAGTACGACCGGGCCAAAGAGGAGCTCAAGCAGGCGAAAGCGCGCCTGGGCGACCTCCAGGCCACCTATCGGCGCCTCACGGGAGACGCTCGAGCAGCTCGTGACCGACTGGCCGCCCGCGTCGCCGAGGTCTTTCAGGAGAACGCGTCCCAGCTCGGAATCCTCCTCGGCTCGTCCTCAATGGGCGAGCTCAGCGACCGGGCCGCATTCTTGTCCGGACTGGTAGGGGACGACGCGGATCTGGTCACGAATGCCAAGGTCAAGACGGAGCTTGCCCGGCGGGCGGGACTCGAGCTCACCCAAGCCGTTCGGCGCGAACAGGGGCTCTTGAAGCTCATCAAGGAGCGCTCGGCCGAGATCCGAGCGACGCTGCCGTACCAGCAGTCGTTGGAGAACGTCTTCGGAAACCAGAGCGGCCCCGGCTCAGCGTCGAGCGCGAACGTCGGGAGCGGCTCCGGCGCGGTTGCCGTCAGGGCAGCGCTGTCGGCCCTGGGCCGGCCATACGTGTTCGGCGCCGCTGGTCCCTCGGCGTTCGACTGCTCGGGCCTGATGATGTGGGCGTGGGCTCAGGCGGGAGTGTCGTTGCCCCACTCCTCCTCGATGCAATACGCCACCCTCCCGCACGTCTCCCTCTCCCAGCTTCAGCCCGGCGACCTGGTGTTCAGCTACTCACCGATTCATCACGTCGGCATGTACATCGGCGGCGGCCAGTTCGTCCACGCACCCCACAGTGGCGACGTGGTCCGCATCACCAGCGTCGCGGGGTACCCGGTGGTCGGCGCGGCCCGCCCGGGCTAAACGCCGCCGCCGCTTTCTCCCACACCTCTCCTCGCCGCCTCCAGCATCACGGCATGGGTCGCCTGCGAGCCCGCGAGCACGTTGCCTGATTCGAGGTAACCGCCCGCCCCCTCCCAGTCGGTGACGATGCCCCCCGCTTCCTCCACCAGAAGCGACCCGGCTGCGACATCCCAGATGGAGAGGTCCAGTTCGAAGTACCCGTCGAAGACGCCTGCGGCGACCCAGGCCAGGTCCAACTCCGCCGATCCGGCCCTTCGCACGTCCTCCGTGCGGTCGAAGACGTCTTCGAACACCGGCCGATAGCGGGCAAGCAGCGAACGCGCCCGGAAGGGCCACGCAGTGGCCACGATTGCCTGATGCGCGGAACGCGTGCTGACGTGGAGCCTTCGCTCGCCGGACCACGCGCCCTGTCCGCGAGCGGCCGAGGCGTCGAAATCGAGAAACGGAGCCCGAACCGCCCCCACCAGGACTTCGCCTCCCGAGATCAGCGCCGCGGCCACCGCCACCACCGGAAACTGGATCAGGAAGTTAGTGGTCCCATCGAGCGGATCCACCGCCCAGAAGGTATCGCCGTGGTCGCCGCCCTCCTCCTCACCCAGCATCGGGATGTCCGGCGTGAGGCGCTCGAGGGCCTCACGAATCGCTTCTTCGCTCTGGCGATCGGCGTTGGTGACGTAGTCGCCGAAGCCCTTCGGTGCCTCGGCCCGAGTGTCGGTTCCCCACGCTCGTTTGACGACATCCGACCCGATGCTCACGGCAAGCTCGGCAACGCCGCGGAGATGCTCCAAATCAGCGCGATCGAACGAGGCCACGCTTCGATTGTCTCGTAGCGGCGCCATCGATGGTTCAGAAGGAGAAGCCGGCGGAGCGTTGCCGCGTCAGCTCAGGTAGCTCTCCGGGTCTTCCTTGAAGTCCTCGAGACAGCCCTGCGAGCAAAAGTAGTACGTCGTCCCGCCGTGCTCGAATGAGCCGGCGGCGTTCTTCGGATCCACCTGCATGCCACAAACGGGATCGATTTCCACGCGGTCCTCCATGGGTCGCTAGGCAGAAGCCCTACCCCCCCAGGGTAGTACACTTCGTCGGGACGTGTCAGGGGAAGGGGTGGACATGCACGGGTACGCGATGAACAAGGAAGACCTGGTCGGACGGCTGAAGCGCGTCGAGGGCCAGGTTCGCGGCCTTCAACGAATGATCGAGGAGGA
>DASVPT010000011.1:0-11127 GCA_036389535.1 Actinomycetota bacterium | reverse complement strand
CGACCCGAGCCGGTTCCGATTTGGCCTGTTGCTCGCCATGGCCGTGCTGGCGGGACTCGGCGTCGAAGGGTGGATGGCCGCCCGATCTTCGCGGGAACGGCTCGCCCTGGTCGCGCCGGGCGTGGCCGTGTGGGGGGTCTTACCGCCTCTGGTCGGCGCCGGGACGCCCGCACTGCTTCCGTTCGGCGCGGCTCTGGGACTGGGGGCGTTGTCACTTGCCGGGTGGCGACCGGGGTTGCTGTGGATCGTACCGGCGGTCCTTGCTTTGGAGCTCTCGGTGAACGGACTCGATGCACAGCTCGCCGGCCCGCCGCCCGTGGACCGAGCGCTCCTGCCGAAAGGCCCTCTGCCCGTGGCGCCCGCCTATCGACGCCCTCCGGCGGCATCGCCCGGCGCACCCGGGCCGATCAACACTCTCGACGCGCCGACCATCCGAGCGTCGGAGTTCGTTCGGCCCACCCCGATCGCCAGACTGCTTCACGCCGCGGATGGCGGCCGGTTCGTCACGTTGGATCGCATCGTGTGGGATCCCCGCGGCTATCACATCGCGCAGCGGCGAAGTCGGTGGGGGAGACTCGGCATGCAGCAGGCGATGATCTTTGGGCTCCAGGAAGCCCAGGGCTACAACCCCACTCAGCTCCGCCGGTACTGGTCCTTCGTTCGCGCCGTGGAACGAAAGCCGATCCGCTACAACGCCGCCTTCTTCATCGATCCGCCGAGGATCGTCCGGGATCTCCTTCAGATCCAGTGGGTCATCGTCTCGAAGCGGCGCCATCCACCGTTCCCCGGTGCGGCCGCGGTCCGAAGCGACGGTGACTGGGAGCTGTTCAAGCTCCTCGACGCTCCTCCACGGGTGTCGCTTGCCCAGTCATGGACGTATGTCAGGTCAGCCGACAGCGCGTTGCGAGCGATCCTGGCTCCCGGATTCGACCCCCCCAACGAGGCGGTCATCGAGGCGCCCGCGCCGCCGGACGCACGCGGCGAGCCGGCCCGCTATGCGGTGATCTCGAGTGACGGATCGAACTATGTCGGCACGGCCGTATACCGGAGTACCGGGCCGCAAGACATTCGAGTGGACGTCGACGCGATGATCGATGTCCCGCTTCTCATTCGAAACGCGTACGACCCCGGGTGGCGCGCCACCATCGACGGACGACCAACTCGCGTCTGGCCCGGCGACTACCTCGACCAGGCGGTGTTCGTGCCCGCAGGAAAACACCGGCTCCTCCTTCGATACGAAGACCCGAGCATCGGTGCGGGCCTCCTGGGGACCAGCGTTTCCATCGCGGGTCTGCTCATCGCCAGCCTGCTCCTTCGGCGCCGAAGATGAAGCGCGCCCTCGCCACCTTCGCCGGTCCGGCGTTGATCGTCGTCGCTGTCGTCACGGTCCTCCAGGACTTCGTGTTCCGCGGGCTGGTTTCATCGCAGCACCCGGACCTGCTCGGGTTCTGGCTCCCGACGTATTGCTTCCTCGGGAAGACCCTGGCCGCCGGACACATCCCGGCGTGGAATCCGCACGTCATGGGGGGACTGCCCTTCGCTGCCGACCCGCAATCGGGATGGATGTACGCGCCGGCGATGTTGCTGTTCTCGGCGCTGCCGTGTCACGTGGCCATTCGGTGGATCGTTGTCGCCCAGCCGATCATCGGCGGCCTTGGCCTGTACGGCTTCCTTCGGACCGAAGGTCTCGGGCGGCCGGCGGCGACGTTCGGCGGGCTCGTGTTCGCGCTCCCCCTCGCTTCTTCACGGCTCGGGCTCTTCCTTCCGTTCCCGTCATCGCTCGCCTGGACGGCGGTCGTCCTGGCGGCGTGCTCGCGCTACCTCCGTGCCGACACGTGGCCTCGGCGACTTGTCTGGCTCGGGGTCGTCGCCCTGGCGTGGGGGCAGCTCGCCGGGGCGTACTTCGCCCATGGGCTCGTGATCGGAACCGCGGCTCTGGCGGCCTACGTCGCTGCTCGCATCTGGTCCGAGCGTTCGGCCGGCCGCGGACGAGGGCGTGGCCTCAGGGTGGCGCTTCTCATCCCGGCCCTTCTCGCGATCAACGCCGCGATCCTGTTGCCACGGATCGCGTACCTGCCCCGTACGAGCTTCGCCCAGAGCGGAGAGGCGCTCACGCGCTCGTTCGGCCTCCCGCTCGCGTGGCCGTTGAAGCTCGCCACGTCACCGGGGGCGTATCTCGGCGCTGCGCTGCTCGTGCTGATGTTCCTTTCGCTTCGATCGAAACGGCACCGCCCGCTGGTGGTCTGCTTTGGAGTGCTCGGATTGGTCGGCTTTGTGGCCAGTCTGGATGTGGTGTCGAGAAACATCGGACCCCTCGTCGAGGGCATTCCGGTCATCGGGCTCTACGGGCACTATCCGGCGCGATTCGGGCTGGCCCTGTTGTTGGTCCTTCCCATCGCTGGGGCCATCGGAATGGAGCGGTGGCTCGAAGGCGGGGGGCGAACCGATCTCGTATGGGCCGGTGCGGCCGCCGCGCTCTTTTGGGTCGCCGTTCCCCTCCTGGTAGGTGTTCCCGCCAAGAGCTTCTTGCTTCTTGGTATCGGAGCTGCCGCGACGATTCCGGTCCTCGTCTGGTGGCCGTCATCGCGGTGGAGCTCCGTCCTCGTTACGGGCATCGCGGCGGTGGAGCTCGTGGTGAACGGGCTCGCCGGGCTCTCCCCGAACGGGGTCGCCGAATCCAGCGTTCTCGCTTCCCGGCCAGCCGCCTCGGAGACAACACGCCGCGACCCACTGGGCACCGTTCGCGCCGGATGGCTGGTGCCTCTACGTCACGCGAGCGTGGACCCGCGTGCCTATGAACGGCCCGGCCCGATCGTGCAGGCGCTGCACCTCTCCGACGTGCTTTCCGAAACGCGTCGATACCTGAGCGTCGTCGACGGAGCATCACCCGGGCGCTCATACCTCACGCTTCAGGCATCCGCCGATTGGCCATTGCTGGTGAGCCAGCGGGCCGTGCTGTTCGGGTTGGCGGACGTCCAGGGCTACAACCCCGTCCAACTCGGACGGTACTGGCGGTTCGTTCGAGCGGTCAGCCCGGCGCCGCTCGACTACAACGCCGCCGTCTTTCCGCGGCCTCCGCCGATCGCCCTGGACCTTCTTGGCGTTGCGTTCATCATCGCCCCGACGGACAGGCCTCCCATCGATGCGCAGCGCGTCGCCACGGAAGGCCGCTGGTCGCTGTACGCACGTCGGGAGAGCGAGACGGCTTCGGTGGTCGGATCGTGGAGCGTTCTGCCGGACTCCGACGCGGCGCTCGCCTCGATCATCACTCCCGGATTCCTTCCGAGCTCACAGGTCTTCCTGGACCGCGACCCCGGGCTGGGTCCGTCGGCGGCTCCGGGCGGACCTCTGAGCGGATTCGCCAGCTACCGGTCCGCCGGCTCTCAGGCGGCGTCGGTTCGGGTCACCACCGAGCGGCCGGTGATCGTGCTGATCAGGACCCCGTACGATCCGAACTGGCACGCGACGGTGGACGACAAGCCGGCGCCGGTTCTTTCCGCCGACTACCTGGTTCAGGGCGTCGCCGTCACCGCCGGCCGCCACACCATCAGGCTCGCTTATGACGATCCATGGATCGGCTACGGGCTGCTGGTGAGCGCGCTGGCGATCGCGTCGTTGCTGGGAGCGGCGCTGCTGTTGAGGAACCGGCCGGTTCAGCCCCCGTCTATCGAAGCCAGGTCTGAACCATGACCTTGGTGAAGTTCCAGCCGTACTTGAGCGACGTCGGCTTCTTCGACACGCCGCTCGCCCGGGCTCGAACGGTGATCGGGACTTCCTTGATTCGAATGCGGTGGCGGAGCGCCTCCACCAGGACCTCCGAGCTGTACTGATCCTGCTCCAGCACGAACCTGCGCAACACGTCGGCCTTGATTCCTCGAAATCCGCTGGAGACGTCCGTCACGCGCACTCCGTGGAGCAGCGAGACCATCCC
This sequence comes from Actinomycetota bacterium, assembly GCA_036389535.1. Taxonomy (GTDB): domain Bacteria; phylum Actinomycetota; class UBA4738; order UBA4738; family UBA4738; genus JALYGK01. The sequence goes on along the minus strand of DASVPT010000011.1, from coordinate 7,196 downwards.
GGAGAGCACGAAGATCCCCAGGTGCCGGACCGTGCTCTCCTTCTCGAACTGACCCAGGACGCGTGATCCCACGACCATGTCGGCCTCTCCCTTGAGGACCGGGGTCACCACCAGCGGAAGCTCGTCGGGGATGTGCTGTCCGTCGGCGTCCAGCGATGCCACGGCCACGGCGCCCAGCCTGGTCGCCATCTCGTAGCCGACCCGAAGGGCGGAGCCCTGTCCGCGCCGAATGGGGAGGCGCACCACCATTCCGCCCGCCCGCTGCGCCGCCACCGACGTTCCGTCCTCGGAGGCGTCGTCCACGACGAGCGTCACGACCGGGATGCCCTCCACCTCCTTGGGCATGGCCCGAATCACCTCACCGACGTTGTCCTGTTCGTTGTGCGCCGGCATGGTCACCACGATCCGGTCGCCGCGCGGAAGCGCCTCGGTCTGGGACCAGTCGAACGACTGCACGGCCAGGGATTCGATGAGGAGACGGACGTTGCGAATGACGCTGTCGGTGTAGGCCATGTTCCGAAAGAGCAGCGCGAACACCAGAATGTCGGCGAACAGCAGCACGGCGACGAGCCGGCGCTGACCACCCGGCCGGAAGTTGAACAGGTCGAACACCGGGTTGAACAGCGACGGCGCGATCGCCAGAAGGATCACCGCGATCGCCACCAGCGCGGTGATGATGAGGTTCAGCCGCGAGACGTCTCGCCGGCCGTAGCGAACGGCTGCGGCGACGAAGAGGGCGAGCCCGAACGCTCCTCCGAGAAACCTGAGGGCGATCACGTGGCGGCCCTCGCCACCTCAGTCAGCGACGGGCTGAAGGATCCGCTGACCGCCCCGCCACTTCGTCTTCGGCATGATCGCGTCGGTGATCACGCGGCCCTTGTTCGCCTCGATCTCCGAGAACATCGACTCGATCAGGGTCTCGGACAGGAAGTGCGGCTTCAGCCCGAGGTCGAGCAGCGCCGTGTGCTTCGCGTTGTAGTAGTGCTCCTCCAGCTCGACCCGCGGGTTGTCGATGTGGTCGACCTTCACGTCCAGCCCGTATTCGCGGCCGGCCACCTGGACCCGCTCGGCGAGCTCGTTGATGGAGAACTGCTCCGTGAACTGGTTGAAGACCCGGAACTCGCCGCGGTCGGCCGGATTCATGGTGGCGAGCTCGATGCACTGAAGCGTGTCCACGATGTTCAGGTACCCCCGAGTCTGGCCGCCTTTTCCGTAGACCGTGAGCGGGTGGCCGATCACCGCCTGGAGACAGAACCGGTTGAGCGCGGTGCCGAAGATCTCGTCGTAGTCGAATCGCGTGGCCAGGCGGGGATCAAGCTTCGTCTCCTCGGTCTGGATGCCGTAGACGACGCCCTGGTTCAGGTCCGTTGCTCGCGCTCCCCACACCCGGCAGGCGAAATGAACGTTGGTGGAGTCGTGGACCTTCGAGCAGTGGTAGAGGGACCCGGGGAGCTTCGGATAGGGGAGTCGATCCTCGCGTCCGTTGTGCTGGATGGTGATGTAGCCCTCTTCGATGTCGATGTTCGGCGTGCCGTACTCGCCCATGGTCCCGAGCTTCACCAGGTGCGCGTCCGGGGTGAAGTCGCGCATGGCGAAGAGGATGTTCAGCGTGTTGACCACGTTGTTGTATTGGGTGAAGACGGCGTGCTCCCGGCTCACCATGGAATAGGGAGCGGACGGCATCTCGCCGTAGTGAATGATGGTGTCCGGCTGGAATTCCCGGAACAGCGGCTCGACCACCGACCATTCGCAGAGGTCGCCTTCGGTCACGCCGATCTGGTAACCGGTGACCTGACGCCACGCCTCGGCTCGCGCCGGGAGGTTGTCCGGAAGCTCGGTCAGCGAGTCGGTTCCCTGCTCCTGATGAGCGCGGCGGCGGAGGTAGTTGTCGACCACGTGCACGTCGTGGCCTCGAACAGAGAAATGCATCGCGGTCGGCCATCCGAGATAGCCGTCGCCGCCAAGGATCAAGATTCTCATAGCAGCTCCCTTGTCGATCGCGGGTCAGCAGGCTGAGCAGCCAGAACGGGCATGCCAGCCAAAAGGCGGCCTTATTGTACGCGGCGCCCCGCCCGCATCCCGCGCGCGCAGTGGCCGCCGCGGAGCTCCGGCTTGACAGCTCGAGCGGGCCGGCGGTACCTTTCCCCCGGTGAATCGAACATATGTTCGATCTTCGAGAATCACGGGGTCTGGCATGACGAAGCACTACGACGAACTGGTGGCGGTGGAAAGCGATGCCGGGATGCCGGCGGCGTTCGTGTGGCGAGGGCGGCGATACGAGGTCCACGACGTGATCGGGAAGTGGCGAATCGAGGGCCGGTGGTGGGACGACGGCCGCGACCGCGAGTACTGGCGGGTCGAGGCGAGAGGGGGAGCGGTGATCGACCTCTACGAGGACCGCCGCGCGGACCGCTGGCACCTCGAACGCCTCTGGGACTGACGACGGCGGCGAGTCCGTTGTCGGCTCATCAAGGATTCGTTCACCTGAACGTTCGGTCGTATTTCTCCATCAAGGATGGAGCCTTCTCGCCCGAGGAGTTGGCGGGGCGGGCGGCGGAGCTCGGGATGCCCGCGGTGGCCCTCACGGATCGCGATGGGCTCTACGGAGCGCCCAGGTTCGCCGCGGCGTGCCGCCATTACGGCGTCAAGCCGATCTTCGGCGCAACGCTGACGGTCCGGACCAGGCGAAGCGACCACCACGTCACGCTTCTGGCGAAGGATGCGGTGGGATACGGGAGCCTCTGCGGTCTCATCACCAGCGCGCACATGACGGGGGACCGGGGCGACCCCGCGCTCACCACCGGGCAGGTCTGCGAACGGTCCTCGGGCCTGATTTGCCTGCTCGGCAGTCGGTCCGAACCCGGCGCCCTGGCAGCGGCCGGACGGTTCGACGCGGCGCTCGACGCGATTCGCCCCTTCCGCGACGCTTACGGTGGAACCTCACGAGAATCGAACGTCTTCATCGAGGTGCAGAACCGGCTGGAGCCGGACACCACCACCGAGATCCGCCGGATGCTTCGGTTCGCGGACCAGGCCGGCGTGCCGGCGGTGGCGACCAACGGCGTTCGGTATCTGGTTCGGGAAGACGCCTTCCTCGCCGACATCCTCGAGTGCATGCGGGAGATCGTTCCGATCGCCTCGCACCACGTCAGCCGAAAGAACGCCGAAGGCTACCTGAAGACCGCCGCGGAAATGCGGGCGCTCTTCGAGGAGCGACTCGATCTCTGCGATCGAGCCGTGGAGATCGCCGAGCGATGCCAGTTCGACCTCGGACTCGGTCAGGTGCACTTCCCGAAGTTCCCGACTCCTGTCGGCCGAAGCGCGGGCTCCGTTCTCGCCGAGCGGTGCTGGCGAGGCCTGGACGACCGCGGGATGAAGCCGACCCCCGAGGTGAAGGAGCGACTCGACCGCGAGCTCGCCCAGATTCAGGTCATGGGCTACGCGGCGTACTTCCTGACGGTCGCCGACATCGTCGCCGACATCCGGGCCATGGGGATCAGGAGCGCCTGCAGAGGTTCGGCGGCAGGATCGCTGGTCTGTTACCTCACCCGGATCTCCGACGTCGATCCGGTTCGTCATGGACTGTTGTTCGAGCGGTTCATCAACCCGCTTCGCGAGGAGCTGCCGGACATCGACATCGACGTCGAATCGGCGAAACGAAAGGATGTCTACGACGCGATCCTGGCGCGACACGGCGACGACCGATGCGCCTGCGTCAACATGATCGACACCTATCGTGCTCGCGGCGCCATCCGCGAAGTAGGAAAGGCGCTCGGCCTCCCTGAAGGCGAGGTCGACCTCGCCGCCAAGGCATTTCCGCACATCGGCGCTCATCACGTCCGCGGCGCCATGCGGCAGCTCCCGGAGCTGGCGGGGCTGAACCTCGACGCCGGCCAGCTCGACCTGTTGTTCCGCGTGGTCGAGCGGCTGAACGGATTCCCCCGCCACCTGGCGCTTCACCCCTCCGGCATCGTGCTCTCGGGCCACGACCTGCCGGAGCGGGTGCCGCTGGAGCGCTCGTTCGAGGGCTATCGAATGGTCCAGGCCGACAAGGACGATGTGGAGCTCCTCGGGCTGTTGAAGCTCGACATTCTCGGGGTGCGGATGCTCTCCGCGATGCACCACGCTGTGGACGAGATCGCCAGAACGGAAGGGGAGAAGGTCGATCTCGACGACATCCCGCTCCGCGATCCCGCCACGTTCGAGCTGATCCGGACCTCGGACACACTGGGGTGCTTTCAGATCGAAAGCCCGGGGCAGCGGGAGCTGTTGCAGAAGTTCCAGCCGACCGAATGGTCCGACCTCATCATCGACATCTCGCTGTTCCGGCCCGGCCCGGTGAAGTCCGACATGGTCACGCCGTTTCTGAACCGGCATCACCGAAGGGAATCCGCCGCATACGTGGACCCGCGGCTTCGGCCGGTGCTCGCCGAGACCCACGGCGTCGTGGTCTACCACGAGCAGCTCATGCGAACGATCTCCGAGATGACCGGCTATGACCTGCCAACGGCCGACAAGATCCGCCGGCATCTCAATGACGAAGAGCACGTCGATGAGATCCATGCGGACTTCGTCGCCCGATCGGTTGAAAATGGCGTCACCGAAGACCGCGCCGAGCGCGTGTGGAAAGAAGTGGTCGCCTTCGCGTCGTTCGGATTCTGCAAGGCCCACGCCGCCGCGTTCGCCGTCCCCACGTACCAGTCGGCGTGGCTCAAGGCCCACTATCCCGCCCACTTCTTGGCCGGAGTCCTCACTTACGAACCCGGTATGTACCCGAGGCGTTTGATCCTCGATGACGCCCGCCGCCACAGCATCGAAATCCTTCCGCTGGACATCAACCGCAGCGAACCCGAATACACAGTGGAGGTCGGTGTTCCGTCCGAGCGTCGTCGAGGTCGCCCGGAGGGCGATCCGAGCAGCGAGGACGCGGACCCGACCTCCATTCGCTATGGCATCCGGCTGGGTTTCAAAGACGTCCACGGCATTACCGACGCAGAAATTCGTTCAATCCTTCAGGCTCGGGCGGAACGTCCTTTCATTGAGGTGGGTGACGTTCTCCGGAGAACGACCCTGTCGAGGCCGGTAGGGGAAGCGCTGGCGCACGCGGGGGCGTTCGATCGGCTCCCTGGAGGATCGCGAAGGGACCGACTCTTCGAGGCGATGGTCTCTGACGCTCCCCGAGAGGGCGAACAGGCGACGCTCCCGATCGCCGGCGATGTTCCGACGGTCCTTCGCGGGTACACCAGCGCCGAGCAGGTCCGGGCCGAGCTCGAGGTGCTCGGCCTCGACGCGTCGCGGCACGTGATGTCGTTCTACCAACCGCTCCTCGATGACCTCGGCGTGGTTTCCGCGGCGCGGCTCTCGGAACAGCGGGGCGACTCCTGGGTCATGGTGGCCGGGGTGAAGGTCGCGTCGCAGACGCCTGCGGTCAGAAGCGGCCAGCGGATCATCTTTCTCACCCTCGATGACGGGACCGGCCTCGCCGACGCCACGGTGTTCGAACGGGTCCAGCCGTGGTGCGCCAAGACGGTCTTCCACGGCTTCGTCCTGGCGGTGTGGGGGCGGCTTCGCAAGACTGGCGTCAAGGGAGCGAGCGTCATCGTCGAACGAGCGTGGGACGTCGTCTCTCTCGCTGCCGCCAGGAAGGAGGGTAGGCTGGCAGAGGCCCTGGCTGATGCTCCGGCCGGCGTTCCCGAGCACCTCGCTTCCCCTGCCAAGAAGCTCTGGCACGCGAGCGGAGGGTCGGCCGGGCGCTGAGACCCACACCTCATACAGGAGCCGGTAGCCAGTGGGATCGCGATGACCGACCGAGCCCCCGCACCGGTGGAGCGCATGCTCCACGTGGACCTCGACGCGTTCTACGCCTCGGTCGAGGCTCTCAAAGATCCGGCCCTCAAGGGCAGGCCGGTCGTCGTGGGGAGCCCGGGCCCGCGCGGCGTCGTGATGTCGGCTTCCTACGAGGCCAGGGCTCGGGGGCTCCACTCGGCCATGCCCAGCATGCGGGCCAGGCGACTCTGCCCGGAAGCCGTCTTCGTTCCGCCGGACTTCGCTGCCTACCACGCGTACTCGAATCGCTTTCGCGAGATCTTGTTTTCGTTTACGCCGCTGGTCGAACCGCTGGCCCTCGACGAGGCGTTTCTCGACGTCGGCGGGGCCATGCTTCTGTTCGGCTCCCCGGTCGAGGTGGGGAGGCGGATACGCGCCGCCGTCCAAGACGAGCTCCATATCACGGCGTCGGTCGGCGTCGGACCGAACAAGTTCATCGCCAAGCTGGCCTCAACGCGAGCGAAGCCCGACGGGCTGCTCGTCGTCGCCGCCGGCGAGGTGCTGACATTCCTTCATCCGCTCCCGGTCGACGCCCTGTGGGGGATCGGCGAGAAGACCGCGGCAACGCTTCGGCGCCTGGGCGTCCGGACCGTCGGCGAGCTCGCGGCGACTCCGGCCGCCATCCTCGAGCGGGTCCTCGGCGAATCCCACAGCGCCGCGCTTTCGAACCTCGCCATGGGGATCGATCACCGAGCGGTCGTCCCGTTCGAGTCTCCAAAGTCGGTGAGCCACGAGGAGACCTACCCCCGCGACCTCGATGATCCCGATGAGGTGCTCCGAGAGATCCTTTCGCTTTCGCATCGAGTGGCCAGTCGCCTCCGAGCCGACGGATACCGAGCTCGAACCGTGACGCTCAAGCTTCGCCTGCCGAGCTTCTCGACCTTGACGCGGTCCAAGACGCTCCCCACCCCGACCGACGTGGCGGCCGACATCTTCCTGGTCGCCCGAGAGCTGTTTCACCGGCTTCCGGAGGGCCGGCGGAGATTCCGGCTGATTGGGGTCGGCGCAAGCGGCCTGGTCGCCGCCGGAGCCGAGCAGGTCGCCTTGATCAGAGAGGGGCGCTGGGAGCAGGCGGAGCGGGCCGTCGACCGAGCCGAGAAACGGTTCGGCAAGGGAGCGGCCGTTCCCGCGGCGCTTCTCGGGAGATCCGGCCAGCGGCCGGTTTCACCACACGAAACCGAGGGATAGAGAAAGCTGAAATGCCGTTTCTATAATTGAGCGCATCCTCTCGCGGGAAGGTCATCCATGCCGCTTTCGGAACACGAGCAGCGCATCCTCGAGGAAATCGAACAGCGGCTGGCCGAGGAGGACCCCCGGCTCGTTCACTCCGTCAGCAAATCAACCGTCACATCTCACGCCTGGCGCCGGAT
>DASVPT010000010.1:0-2347 GCA_036389535.1 Actinomycetota bacterium | reverse complement strand
TCCAGCTTCACGAGACCGGCTATCCGCCGCCCACCTTTCCCGTCACGATCGCCGAGCACGGCTACCAGTACCTGTCGGAGACGCGGCTGTCGGGCGTCAACCAGATCCTCACGATCCTCCGGGACGCTTACGAGATGCTCGAGCTCCCCATCAGGACGATGGAGGACGAGTGGGGGCCCGGGCAGATGGAGTTCACGTTCGACCCGATGCCCGGCATCGCCTCGGCGGACGCGATGGTCCTGTTCCGAGCGGCGACCAAGCAGATCTGCGAGCAGAACGGATATCACGCCACGTTCATGTGTCGGCCAGCGCTGCCGCACTTCTTCTCGTCGGGTTGGCATCTTCACCAGTCCCTCCAGGCTGGCGACGGGTCCAACGCGTTCATGGGAACCGATGGGAATCTCCTCTCCGAAGTCGGCAACCAGTACCTCGCCGGGCTGCTTGAGCACGCCGTCCCCATGACTGTGTTCACGACCCCGACGATCACCGGATACAAACGGTTCAAGCCGTATTCCTTCGCGCCGGACAACGTCACCTGGGCCGTCGAAAACCGCGGCGCGATGATCCGCGTGCAGGGCGAGCCGGACGATCCGGGGACGCACCTGGAGAATCGCCTGGGGGAGCCGGCAGCAAATCCCTACCTCTATATGGCGGCAAACATCGCGGCCGGACTCGACGGCATGACCCGGGGCCTGAAGCCTCCGCCGCCGACCGGCTCCGATCCCTACGCCGCAGAGGCCCAAACCCTGCCACGGTCGCTCTGGGAGGCAATGGCGGCCCTGGAGGCAGACTCGTTCTTCAAGCAGGCCTTCGGCGAGGGATTCGTCAAATACGTCCTCATGATGAAGCAGAGCGAGGTCGACAGGTTCCTCGGTGAAGTCACCGACTGGGAGATGAACGAGTACTTCGAGTTCTTCTAGCACTCGAGGAGGTCGCCGGTGGCGGACGAACGTCCCGTTCAGCACATCGTCCTTTTCAAGTTCCCGCGCGAGCTGACGGAGGACGAGGAGCGTTGGATGAAGGCACAGGTGAGGCGGTGGCCGGCCGAGATCGGCGGCTTCACGTCCGTGCGTCTGGGCCGCGACATCACGGAGAACCGGAATCGCGGCCACCAGTACCTGCTCTTCACGGAGTTCCCCAACAACGACGCACTGCAGGCATACTTCCCGCACCCCGTCCACCAGGAGTTCGCCAAATGGGTGGCGGAGATGGAGTGCGAGGTCCTCGCGTTCGACTACGCGTTGGACGCCGAGACCGTGATCGCCGGCTGATCTGCTTTTAGCTGAGCCTGCGATAAATCCGTCTGGCGTTCTCGCGCGCCAAGAGGGCCACGATTCGGTCCGCGTCGCCGGCCGTGCAGTCGCCGTCCGCGATCCAGCGGTCGAGCACCGATCCGAGCGCCCGGCGAAACTGCGCCGCGGCCACCAGATACTGCTCGGGAAGGCCGAAGGCATCCGAGGAGTAGAGCTGGCTGGCGAACGAAGCGACCTCGAGCGCTTCGGCCACGATCCTCGTTGAGCTCGGTCCCGCGTAGTGCGTCAGCCACCCCACGTCGAACGAGACGTTCGGGTACACGTCCGCCATGTACGCGGCTTCGCGATGGAACGGGTAGCAGTGCAGGAAGACGAACTCGGCGCCGGATCCCGCCGCTGCCTTGACCAACCCTCCCAGCCGGGACGGATCAGCCAGGTGGAGGCGAAGGTCCGGATCCCCGTAACCCGCGTGGATCTGGAGAGGGAGGCCTTCATCGGCCGAAAGATCGATCCCCGTCCAGATCCCGAATCGCAGGAGGACAGGGTCGGTGAGGCGCGGTCGGCTGCCCGACTCGCCCGCTTGGTTGGCGAAGCCGTCCGCCGCGATCGCGACTTCCTCTTGTCCCGGCCGGGCCGGGTCGAAGTCGAATCCGCCCCGGTAGGCCACGATGGTCTTCAGTCCGACCGCGTCCGAAGCCGCGCGTCGCAACGCTCATTCGAACGCATCGGCGTACTCCCTGCCCTCGACGCCAGAAGCAGCCAGGCTCTCGGCGACGCTCTCGATGCGGACGACCTCCCGCGCCGTCGCGCTGGCGACCCCTGCCATTTCGTCCACTCCGAGGATCTCTTCCGAACGATGCCCCGTGTCGATCAAGAGCGCTTCCAGTCCGGCGGCGCCGAGAAGGCGACGCGCCACTTCTTTCGAGCCGAGATCCGCCCTCCGCGACAGGTACGCCTCGGGGGAGGACAGCGGCTCCAGGTCGAGAACCGGAGCGCACCATCGCCGGATGGCGAACCCGAGGGGCCGGTCCCAATTCGAGGTCCCCGCGCTGGGTTGATCGAACGACTCGCTGAGTAGGGACTCGAACGAGTCG
>DASVPT010000009.1:0-3988 GCA_036389535.1 Actinomycetota bacterium | reverse complement strand
CGCGTTGATGGCAAAGAACATCTCGTTCGACAAGAACTGCCTGGCGGCGCCGGCGAACAAGCCGTTCTCTATCCGGTTCACCAACGAGGATGCGGGCGTGCCGCACAACGTGGCGATCCTCTCCAGCGGAAAAGAGCTGTTCACCGGGGAGATCGTCACGGGGCCGAAGACCTCGACGTACCGCGTCGAGGCCCTTCCGGCGGGGACCTACGAGTTCCACTGCGACGTCCACCCTTCGATGAAGGGCACGTTCGTCTCGAAATAGTGTCTGGCGCCTCCCGGAGGCGCCGTAAATCTCCTTTGACTGCTCCCGCGGCCCCTCGTTATCCTGTTAGCAGTCCAAGAGCCCGAGTGCTAACCGGGCCATCGACGCGAAAGAAAGGGAGGACGGAATGGCGAAATTCGGGATCAAGCCGCTCGAGGATCGAGTGGTCGTCAAGCCGATCGAGGAAGAGGAGATGACTGCTTCGGGTCTGGTCATCCCCGACACGGCCAAGGAGAAGCCAACCGAGGGCGAGGTCATCGCGGTCGGCCCCGGCCGGTTCGAGGACGGCAACCGAGTGCCGCTCGACGTCAAGGTCGGGGACAAGGTCATCTATTCCAAGTACGGCGGCAACGAGTACAAGTACCAGGGCGAGGAGTACGTCATCCTCCAGGCCCGGGACATCTACGCCGTCGTCGAGAGCTGAGGGGGACGACGGCATGCCAGCAAAGGAACTGAAGTTCGAGGAGGACGCCAGGCGCGCCCTGGAGCGGGGCCTGGACCAACTGGCCGACGCTGTGGCCGTGACGCTTGGCCCCAGGGGGCGAAACGTCGTCTTGGATAAGAAGTGGGGTGCGCCCACCATCACCAACGACGGCGTGACCATCGCCAAGGAGATCGAGCTCGAGGACCCGTGGGAGAACATGGGCGCGCAGCTCGCCAAGGAGGTGGCCACCAAGACCAACGACGTGGCGGGCGACGGAACCACCACGGCGACCGTCCTGGCCCGGGAGATGGTTCGTCTCGGGATGAAGAACGTGGCCGCCGGCGCGAACCCCATGGGCCTCAAGCGAGGCATCGAGCGCGCGGTCGCGGCCACGGTCGAGAACATCGGGAAGCAGGCCCGAGACGTCCAGGGCCGGGAGGAGATCGGACACGTCGCGGCGATCTCGGCGGCCGACCGGACCATCGGCGACACCATCGCCGAGGCATTCGAGAAGGTCGGCAAGGACGGCGTCATCACCGTCGAGGAGTCCCAGACCTTCGGCACCGAGCTCGAGTTCGTCGAAGGGATGCAGTTCGACAAGGGCTACATCTCGGCGTACTTCGTGACCGACCAGGACCGGATGGAGACGGTGTTCGACGACCCTTACATCCTGTTGGTCGGCAAGAAGATCTCGAGCGTCCAGGAGCTCCTGCCGGTGCTCGAGAAGCTCGCTCAAACGGGCAAGCCGCTCGTCATCGTGGCCGAGGACATCGAGGGCGAGGCTCTCGCCACTCTGGTCGTGAACAAGATCCGGGGTACGTTCCAGTCGGTGGCGGTCAAGGCCCCCGGCTTTGGTGACCGGCGCAAGGCCATGCTCCAGGACATCGCCATCCTCACCGGCGGCCAGGTGGTCTCCGAGGAGGTCGGCATCAAGCTGGAGAACGTCGCGCTGGACATCCTGGGCCGGGCCCGAAAGGTCGTGGTGACCAAGGACGACACCACGGTCGTCGAGGGTCAGGGCGACGCCGAAGAGATCAAGGGCCGCATCAATCAGATCAAGGCCGAGATCGAGCGGACCGACTCTGACTGGGACCGGGAGAAGCTCCAGGAGCGGCTGGCCAAGCTGGCCGGGGGTGTCGCGCTGATCAAGGTTGGCGCCGCCACCGAGGTCGAGCTGAAGGAGAAGAAGCACCGCATCGAGGACGCGGTGTCCGCGACGCGGGCGGCCATCGAGGAGGGCATCGTCCCCGGCGGCGGCGTGACGCTGATTCGGGCCGAGGAGGCCGTCGACACCGGCGCTCTCGGGCTGGACGGTGACGAGGCGACCGGCGCAATGATCGTCCGCCGGGCGCTTCAGGAGCCGGCGCGCCTCATCGCCGAGAACGCCGGCTACGAGGGCGCTGTGGTGGTCGAGCGAATCCGAAACGAATCGGGAGCCTTCGGGTTCGAGGCTGCCAAGGGCGAATGGGGCGACCTGCTGAAGTTCGGAGTGATCGACCCCGCCAAGGTGACGCGTTCGGCGCTTCAGAACGCCGCATCCATCGCCGCTCTGGTCCTCACCACGGAAAGCGCCGTGGTTGAGAAGCCGGAGGACGACGAGGCGGCCGCGGCCGGTGCGGGCCACGGCGGCCACATGCACTGAGCCTCACGAAGAAATGACCAGTCGAGGGGGCCGGACACCGGCCCCCTCGTTCGTTTGCCGGTCGAATGCTGCCGCGCGTTTGCAGCGAAGCCGAACGCTGACGCCATCGCCAGGGATTGGGGGGCGGTTCTGGGGTGGTTAGAGGGAAACCGCGACCTGCTTGATCTCCGATTCGGCTCGCGCTTCCGAAAACTCGGAATCAAGCAGGTGAAGGCTGAACGTACCGCACGGCTGATCGTTCTCGGACCAAACAACTGCCAATTCGCCCACTCCAGGATCGCCGACCCACGAGACGTATCCGGTCGTTCCTCGCACGTCTATCGCGCTCGTGGGCGAATGGTCAACGCTCGCAGCCAGAGAAGAGCGATATTCCGCCACCAACGAGACATATGGTCGTCGTCGATCCGATCCGGAGTCGCCCAACCAGGTAAGAACGACGTTCCGACCGTCGCGGCGTTCTTCGGGTGGGGGGATAGGATCGCCCGCCTTCACCCATGGCAAGTACGACGGGCGGAAACTCGGCGGATCACATGACTTCAGCTCGTTGTGCGAAGCCGTTCGTCGCTCCGACAGAGCTGCGTGCCGGTCGTCCCTGATCTGTCCGAGTAGCCACACGCCGGCGATAAGCAAAAGAGCGGCGGAGAGTCCGGCCACTGCCACGAGGCGGCGCTTCCTCGCCCGTTCTGCTTCCAGCGTCTCCGTGGCGTCCCTTCCCTGCACCGTCGGGCCGACTCAACTTTTACTCGCAGAGAAATGGGCGTCAAACCTCGGTCATGACGCAGGTCGCTCACCGGAGGCCAGATAGAGGCCCCAGACGATCGAGGCGCCGAAGGACAGGCTTCCCAGGGCCAGGAGCCACCACGGGATGACGGACGCTCCCGGTGGGCCGAGGACCGCCCGAAGAAGCGAGGTGAGCGCGAATCCGGCCGCTCCGATGACGAAGGCCCATGACCACCACCACACGTCTTCGATCTTGTGCCCGATGAGGACCATGAGCATGGCGCCCACCAGCGCCCCAACGCCCGCCAACCTTGGGCCGACGTAGTCGCGCTGGGCGAACTGACGAAGCACGTCGACCAGGAAGAACCGAGGCACGACCAAGAGGAGCAGACCGGTGAGCGCGACCCCAGCAGCCCCCAGATAAAGCGTCCGCCGTAGCGAATTCATGGCTTTCGTACAATAGACACGCTTGATCACTGCGCTGCCTTCGCGCGCGCCCGAGATCGGTCCTTCGATCAAGCGGAAAGGCAGGAATGACAGACGGTCCTCGCGTGGCCGTGATCGGCCTCGACTGCGCCACGCCGCAACTGCTGTTCGAAGAGTTCGCGACGGAGATGCCGGCCCTGAGCCAGCTGATGTCCCGCGGCATGCATTCTGAGCTGCAAAGCGTGACGCCGCCCATCACGGTTCCGGGCTGGGCTTGCTCGATGACGGGCAAGAGCCCCGGCCAGCTCGGGATCTACGGCTTCAGGAACCGGAAGGACAACACCTACGAGGGGCTTTCCATCGCCACGAGCCAGGCGGTGAAGGAGCCGGCCGTGTGGGACGCGCTCGGGCAGGCGGGCAAGAAGTCGCTGTTGATCGGCGTTCCCCCGGGGTATCCGCCGCTCCCGGTGGAGGGTTGGCGCGTGTCCTGCTTCCTCACGCCACCCTCGGC
>DASVPT010000008.1:0-8375 GCA_036389535.1 Actinomycetota bacterium | reverse complement strand
GCCGCCCGGGTCTGGCGCAAGTGTACGAAGAACGAATCCCACGCCGTCGCGAAGATCCTTGGCGCGGACACCAGGATCATGCTCAGGTTGAACAGCAGGAGCGGCACAATGAGCAGCACCCACATCGTCACGGCGACGCGGACCCAGGGCTTCAGCTCCTTGACCCGGTCGTCGGCTTTTCGCCACGGGATGAGGCTCACGAGGATCGGCTTGATCCTGGTGAAGAGGTCGGGAACGCCCGTCAGGTCGGCCACGACGTAGTAGCCGTCCATCCGAAGGAAGGGCAGGAGCTGCGGCACCATCTGGAACTGCAAGATCAAGATCATCAGCACCAGCGCCTCGATGCCGCCGAGGAAGTACGCCCCCGCGACCCCCAGGATGAAAATGGCGTTGAAATACAGGCCACCTATGTCCGTTCGGAGCCGGCCGCCCTTGCCCAATCGATATGCGTCGGTGACGTCCGTGTAAAAGGCAGGCCAGACGACGTAGATGCCGACGCCCATCGCTCCCGGTTCGGCGCCGCCATACCGGCATGCCGTGGCGTGTCCGATCTCGTGGAGGGCCGCCGTGACGATGACGAACCCGAACAGCAGGAGCAGAAAGCCCGGTCGATAGATCGAGGAGCGAACCCCTTGGGCGATCCCGTGGGTGGCGAACAACCAATAGTCGAGCGCGATGAGCGCCCCGAGCACGGCCGCCATGACCAACGGAAAGAACAGCGGCCGAAAGAGCGTCGTGATGCCCCGGACAAGCGCCTTCGGAACGACTCGGGCCCGAAACCGGAGCGCCAGTAGCAGGTCGACCTTTTGAAGCTGGGGGGCGTGACCATTGTCGGTTGCGAGAAGGCCCAGGGGCGTCAGCTTCTCGTCGATCAGGAACCGAACGTCTTCCGCCTCGACCTTTCGCTTGATGCGATCGGTCAATCCCTCGGCGATGGTCCCGGCGTCGTGTTGGCCGTCCGCCTGCTCGGCGATCAGGTACAGAAGCGGCGGAAGCTGAATGATCTGTCCGTCCGGCCGCCGGGCCATGAACGGCGGCTCCTTGAAGCCAGATCCCTCGTATCGACCGAGCAACTCGACGCCGTCGGCGAGCCGCGGACGATGACCATCTGCTTCCGGAGCGCCCGCATCTGCTGGCCGGGGCGTGGTCAGGGTGGAAACTCGCTCTGCCGTCTCGCGTTGCTCGGCGGGATCGGGCTCGACCGGCGTCTCGCGAAATTGCTCGGTGGCCTCCTCCGCCGGAGGAAGCTGCTCAGTCTTGGCCGGATCTTTCGGTCTGAGCCGCTCGGTCGGGGCTTCGTCGCCCATTCAGTTTCCGCTCCTACCTCTGTAGTTGCGAAGGGGCGGCCCGAAGGCCGCCCCATTCGCTGATGATCGAACCGTCGCCTTAGTTGCTCTGGTCAATGGTGACGTCTTGCTCTGCGTTCGCGTAGGCGACGGAGCCGTCCGAGAGAATGTTCGCCGCGACGGCCGCGTTCACCGGCGCCGCCAAGTTCGCGTTGATGAGCGACATGGCTGCGCGCTCGGGAAGGGGCTCGCCCGCGAGCTTGTCCAAGTCCTCTCGGGTCAACCGCCGATACTCCTGCTTCTCGGTCATGTGCAGTCTCCTCCTTCGACGAGCGCTAGTTGCTCTGGTCGATGGTGGCGGTCTGCTCGGCGTTGGCGTACGCGATCGAGTCGTCAGACGCCACGTTCAGCGCCACCGCTGCGTTGATGGGTGCGGCGACGTTCGCGTTGATGAGCGACATGGCCGCGCGCTCCGGGAGCGCCTCGCCCGCGAGCTTGTCGAGCTCTTCCTTGGTCAGTTTGCGGTACTCCTCTTCCTTGCCCATTCGTTGCTCCTTTCGCTTTTCGTCGAATCGCCCTTCAGCTGCTCTGGTCGATCGGGGTGTCCTGCGTCGCGTCTGCGTACGCGATGGCCCCGTCGGAGAGCACGTTCGCCGCGACCGCCGCGTTCACGGGGACCGCGATGTTGGCGTTGATGAGCGACATGGCCGCGCGCTCCGGGAGCGCCTCGCCCGCGAGAGCGTCGAGCTCCTCCTTGGTCACACGGCGGTAGTCCTGCTTCTCACCCATGTAACTGCACCTCCTTCCTCGTTCCTCGAAAGACGTGGGGCGCCTTTCGTTCTCGCCTCACGCCGGTTACTCCTCCCGCCTCGCCTCCTTTCCCCCGACCTTTCGGTTGGCGGAGCGCTGGACGATGCGCTGAGTGCTTCGTACGGAGGTCTTGTTGCTCTGCTGGCCGACGTTCGCGGCGATGACCGCGTTGACGTCGCCGTTCACCTGGACGCCGTCCTTGTCGTATCGAATGCGCTTGCGAATGATCTTGCGCACCATGGGTGTTTTCGATCCTTCCTCTTCTTCAGAGGAACCCCCGATCTGTTTCTAGGGTTACCCGCTCGCGGACGTGCGCTAAACGCCAGCAGCGAAGGTCCTGAGCTTTGAGACAAAAGGACTAGTTACTGCCGCCGATCAGCGTGGAGCCGGCCCGACGAGTGTTCGATCGATCCCGGCGACGGATGAACAGCCCGCCAACGCCAACGTGAGCGCAAGGTCGTCGCGCATCATTTCCAGAACACGGCGGACGCCTGCGTCTCCACCGGTGGCGAGGCCCCAGAGAACCGGCCTGCCGACGAGGACAGCTCGGGCTCCCAAGGACAGCGCTTTCAACACGTCCGTGCCCTGGCGGACGCCGCTGTCCATGAGGACCTCTGCCCTTCCACCGACGGCCTCAACGATCTCCGGGAGGACGTCGAGCGTTGCCGGGACCCCGTCCAACTGTCGCCCGCCATGGTTCGAGACCACCAGGCCATCGACGCCGGCTTCCACTGCGAGAACCGCGTCCTCTGGCGTGAGGATCCCCTTGAGCACGACCGGCAGTGGAGACAACGAACGGACCCACGCCACGTCTTCCCAGGTGAGAGCGGGATCGAGCTGCGACGCGAAGTAGCGAAAGAGGCTCGAACCCGGGTCCTGAGGAAGCGGGATGCCGGCGAGATTCGCCAGGCCGATGCCCGGCGGCATGGTGAACCGATTTCGCTCGTCGCGCAGGCGACGCCCCAGAAACGGGGTGTCGACCGTGACCACCACCGCTCCATATCCGGCGGCATGCGCCCGCTTGACGAGCTCGGCGGTGAGGTCGCGGTCCTTATGGATGTAGAGCTGGAACCATCGGTTGACGCCTGTCTCGGCGATGTCCTCGAGACTGATCGTGGCGATCGTCGAAACGACCATGGTCGCTCCGAGGGCCGCCGCTCCTCGCGCGGTGGCGAGCTCACCTTCGGAGTGCGCCATTCGCTGCAGCGCGGTCGGCGCGACGAGGATCGGAAACGGCATCTCCTGTCCGAGGATGGTGGTTCGGAGGTCGACGTCGGAAACGTCGATCAGGAATCGCGGACGAAGCACCCAACGTTCGAACGCCCTGCGGTTCTCTCGAAGCGTCCACTCGTCACCGGCGCCACCGGCGTAGTAGTCGAAGACCGCGTGCGGCAGCCTTCGGCGTGCCTCCTCCTCGAGCGCGTCGATGGAAAGCTGGCGTGTCTCGGCGGATCCGGCCGGCGTCGCGTCGCTCACTGCCGGATCAGGACGTCGATGTCGCCTTCCTTGTGCGGCACCTGGGTCGCGGTCACGCCGTTGCGTGAGGTGAAGCTGAGATCGACCCTGGCCGACCCCACCCGCATTCCGATGACGTCCATCCGATCGAGCCAGGCGGGGAGCTGGGGTCGAAGGATGTACAGGACGCCGTTGGGGGCGTCCGCGGTGAACCCACCGTACGAGCGAACCATCAGAAGCGGCGCGCCGGTGGCGAAAGCCTGGGGCCGGCACGCGACCGGGTACTCGACCGGGACGGGGACGTCGTCGCGAGAGAACCCACAGAAGAGTTCGGGATACCGGCCCAAAGGAAAGCTCGCGCCGGCCGCCGAGAGCTGGTCGATGACCTTCATCGCCTCCACGTCGAAGCCGTAGAGCTTGAGCCCGTGCGCGATCAACGCGTTGTCGTGCGGCCAGATGGCTCCGTTGTGGTATCCCAGCGGGTCGTACGGCTGCTGACGAGAAGCGAGCGTTCGAATCCCCCATCCGGACGAGAGCGCCGGCGACACGAGCTTTCGCGCCACGCGCGGCGCCCGTTCGTCGTCGATGATTCCCGACCATAGCCCGTGCCCGGGGTTCGACGTGATCGTGGTGACCTGCTTCTTGTTTCCGTCGAGGGCCAGGGCGAAGTAACCCTCCTTGTCCATCCAGAACGCCTCGTTGAACCGCTGCTTCAGCTCGGCCGCTTCTTTCTCCAACCGGTCCGCGAGCTCGTGGTCTCCCATGTCGCGCGCGATCGGCGCCATGCGGGCCTTCGCCTGATACACGTAGCCCTGCACCTCGACCAGGGCGATGGGTGGTTCGGCCAGCGTCCCGTCCGGGTGAATCAGGCCGTTCCACGAGTCCTTCCACCCCTGGTTGTCCAGCCCGCGCGGCGACCGTTTCGCATACTCGACGAACCCGTCGCCGTCACGGTCGCCGTACTTGTCGATCCATTCCAGTGCGGCCAGCGCGTTCGGCCAGAGGGCTTTCAGCGATTCGGTATCCGCGGTCCACGCGTAGGCATAGGTCAGCAAGACCAGCCAGAGCGGCGTGGAGTCCGCCGCGCCGAAATACGGCGTGTGCGGGATCTCGCCCGAGCCGGCCAGCTCGCCGACTCGGACCTCGTGGAGGATCTTTCCGGGTTCCTCCTCTCTCCAGTCGTCCTCTTCCTTGCCCTGATGAGCTGCGAGGGCCCGAAGCACGCCCCACGCGAGACTCGGGTTCACCCCCAGGCATTCGTACGCGGTGATGATGGCGTCGCGCCCGAACAGCGCGGAGAACCACGGGACGCCGGCGTCAAGACGGAACCCTCCCTCGTCGTCCTCGGTGAGGAGCATCCGCAAGTCGATGACGGCTCGCTCCAGGAATTCGGTGAGAAGGGTGTTGCCCGTCTTGAATCGAGTGCAGCGCTTTCGCCAGGTGGTGTAGAGCTGCTCCAGGTGCTGACGCGCCTCGCGATAGGCCTGCCTCGGCGGCCGCTCGTTCTCGATCGACGGGGTGATCTCGAGCGTGAGCTCCGCGCGTTCGCCGTGATCGAGGTCGAACTCGAACATCGCTTCGTTCTCAGAGAGCTCCGCAGGCGTGGGCGAGAACCGGATGGTCGTGCTTCGCGACACACCGTCTGCGCCGAGATAAGCGAACGTCACGGCGTTGCCGCTCGCCTTTGGTTGTTGATGCTGCCCGGGATCGGTTCTCGTCCGCTCCATTCCCCTGACCTCGAACACGTCGAGGAAGTCCGCGTCGAATTCGAGCCGAAGACGGACCGCGCGCTTCTCAGAGGCGTAGTTCGCCACCTCGATGTGCTCGATCAGCGTCTCGCCCAGGACTCGGCTGCGCGAGATGCCGATGTTCTCGGTCTGCTCGAATCCCTGCGGGTCGGTGACCGAGATCGGGTAAGCGAGCTCGACGATCTGCCAGTAGTTCCGTTCGGTTGAGGAGTGCAGGAGCAGCGGCTGCAGGTCGTCGAGCTTCAGCTCCAGACGCGAGAGGAAGCGGGTGTCTCGGTAATAAAGCCCCAGCGCCGCCTGGTTCTCTTCCGGGACGTCACCCAGACGGTTCGAGAGGAAGAAGGCTCGGTTGTGCTTGATGACGTGGTTTTCCCGGATGTCGGTGACAACGGGGGCCTTGCCCATGCGCGCATGTTAGCCGCAGTTAACAGAGGCGATCCCCGGACGTGGCCGGGGCGGCTGAAATAGTGCCTTCTCCTAGCTCGTATCCTGTCGCCGCCGCCGGTTGCGAATGGTGAGCAAAGCAATCAAGAACACGAGAAACGGTATCACCGTCAGGGCCACGCGCGTTGGGAGCCATGACAAAGAAGGTCCATAAGGCGTGTACGCCAAGAACGCAGCGAGGATGTAGAAGGTTGCAATCCCGAACAAGGCGGACCATAGAAGCAACGTGATTTTGTCCTTCACGACAATCCTTTACTCAATCCCTCCCAGAATCTGACCTCCAGCACAGTGGAGATACTCGTCCGCCGCAAGAGTTCCTTTAAACCAGCAACGCTTCGAATGGGTTGAGTCCGCCCGAATGTTGAATCGACCATAAAGCGTATAAGCACCGCCGCATGAGGCATAACGCCCACAGTAAGGATCGGGATTATCCCACGTGTAATACGCATGGATCGTGCTCGTGAAATTCCAATACCTCCATCGCACGCCATCGTAGTACCAGGAATCGTGGGACCACCCATAGACACAATTTGACATGCCGCGGAAGTTGCCTTCTGTCTTATTGACGTAGCATCTGCTATCGGGCTTGTCGCCATCGTGCCTGAAACCGTACAGGCCGTCACCCCAGCAATTGGATGGACCGGACGTCTTCCAACCATCTTGCTCACGGACCTCCGCGACGGTGGTGTCTGGAAATCCAATGTTGTTGCTCAACACAGTTGACTTAACCCACATATGTCTATTGCACGTGACGGTGGCCTCCGCGGCCGTGACAGGCACAAGCGTGCAAAGCCCGATTGAAAGAATGACGACGCCGAGTCTCTTTGCGCTAAACATCACGGTGCCTCCGTTGGACTAACGCTGTCAGCTGGAGGAGGTTCTGCATCCGAATAATCGGCGGGGTGCTCGACGATAGCCTTAACGATGACACGGCAGTCCGCATCGACTTGGAGCAGAACATCTGCGTCGACACCCGTTGGTTCGGGACCAGAAATCACCTCGACGCCCGCTTCGCCATCACAGCCGTTTTCCGACCGAGAAAGGCGAGCAATAACGTCGCCGATCTTGACTTCAGTCCCGTTCAAGTCGGTAACGAGCGGTCTGTCAATAGGGCACGGTATCTCCTGCGTCGCGATTGAGATCACCGGCCCCGGCGACGGGCCGATACCGCATGGGATGGACGACCCACTGCTTGGACTAGCGAAAAACGCTGCGGAGACGAAAACACCAGCCAACAAAAGGGCAAATTTGAGGTTGGCGTGGCGCACCCTTTTCGGCATGTCGAACCTCCCCTCTCGGGCGGATGTGTACATCTATGGGTACTCTTAGTCAAGTCTCGATGTCTAGTCCCGGCAGGCGCTCGAGCCCGCCGTGAGTGAGAAACACGAGACTGGAGTGGTCTCAACAGCCTGACCGGCCGATCACCGCGTCGGACTTGAGGGTGAACCCAAGACCTCGAGGGGTTATGCCGAATGCGCAGAGGGATCTATAGGCGTTCGACCCAGTTAGAGGCAGGCCGCAAATCAGCTGACCACCGGGGAGGACTGCCGCCCTTCACTCGGCGGCAGGGGTCGCGACCGTTGGCGGTCGCGACCCCCCGTCCGTCGTATCCCTAGCAGCCGAAGAAGTCGCAGAAGCCGTCTCCGACGTCCCCGAAGAAGCTTCCGAGTGCGTCACCCACCGCGTCCGCGGCGTAGCCCGCGCCGGACAGGGCCGAGCTGATGGCGTCTTGCCCCAGGCCCAGCGTGTCCTTGAAGAACCCGACCAGCTGCTCCGCCGTCGCGTTGAAGACGTCCTGCAGCGCGTCCGCGATCTGAGTCGCCGTGGCACCGATTCCGTTCAGCGCGGAACCGACGCTGGACAAGCTCTCGCCGATCGACTTCAGCGCGGTGGCGATGTCCGTGTAGGCGCCGCCGTAGAGGTTCTTCAACGTGGAGGCGATGGTCGACGCCGTCGAGTTGATGCCGTTTCGAAGGGCCGACGCGATCTGGTTCATGGTCGCTCCGACGTCCTTGAGCGCGCTCGAGATCGAAGCGACGCTCTCGCCCAGCGTGTTCTTCATGAAGCTGACGGTGGCCGAGAACGCCAGCCCGTAGGTGTCACGGAACGCGTCGGCGATCGTCGACAGCGGCAGACCAATTGCATCCAGAACCTGGCCGACGGTGGTGTACGCGGCGTTCAGGATGTCCTTCATCGACTGGGCGATGGCCTGTCCGGATGCCCCGAACCCGTTCAGAAGCGCGTTCCCCACCGCGGTGAGGTCGCCGTTCGCGAGGCCGTTGATGATCCCGGTCACCGTGTTCAGGCTCGCGTTGAAGACGGAGTTCAGCGCGCTGGCGATCGCCGTCAGCGAGGCGCCGACGCCGTTCTTCAACGCCTCGGCCACCGGACCGGCCGGGATGCCGAGGTCCTTGAGGACGTCGGCGATCGTGTCCACCCCGGCGTTGAAGACACCGGACAGCGCCCCCGCAACCGCCGTGGTGGTCGCACCGAACCCGTTCTTCAGAGCGTCTGCGACTTGGTTCAGATCACCGTTCACCAAGCCGCCGATGATCCCCGCCACCGTGTCGATTCCCGCGCTGAAGACATCCCGCAGAGACCCGGCGATGGCGTTCACACCCGCGCCGAAGCC
>DASVPT010000007.1:0-5223 GCA_036389535.1 Actinomycetota bacterium | reverse complement strand
CGGGCTCGGCAACGGCCACGCCATGAGTCTTCGCGACGTCGGCAAGATCATGGGGCTCTCCGGCGAGCGGGTTCGCCTGATCGAACGCGAGGCGCTCCGGAAGCTCCGACAGTCCGAAGTGATCAACGCGGCGGGGTGGATATAGGTCCGCCCGTCGGCGCATCTCGGCCTTCGTCATTCCGTAGACTCGCCTCGTGGGTTCGATTCTCATTGGCATCTCCTCCTGGACCGAGCCGACCCTCATCAAGCACGGCGGGTTCTATCCAAAAGAGGCCAAGAGCGCAGAAGACCGGCTGAAGTTCTACGCCTCGCAATTTGGCATCGTGGAGGTGGACTCCACGTATTACTTTCCGCCGAGTGAGCGGAACTCCGTGCTGTGGATCGAGCGAACGCCGAAGGACTTCGTCTTCAACATCAAGGCCTACTCGCTGCTCACGCAGCATCCGACCAAGGTCGACTCGCTGTACGCCGAGGTTCGCGACGAGCTGCCCGCCGACCTCAAAGAGAAACGAAATGTGTACGTCGACAAGGTCCCGGATGAGCTGGTGAACGAGGTATGGGAGCGATTCCGATCGGCGCTCATGCCGCTTCACTCCGCCGGCAAGTTGGGCGCGGTTCTTCTGCAGTTTCCGCAATGGTTCGTCATCAGCAGGGCGTCGAAGAACTACATCCTGAATTGCAAGGAGCGCCTCCCGGACTACCGGGTGGCCGTCGAGTTTCGCCACAAGTCATGGATGAGCGAGCGGAACCAGGAGGAGACGCTGTCGTTCTTGGAAGAGCACGACCTTCCGTTCGTGTGCGTCGACATGCCGCAGAGGTTCGATTCGAGCCTCCCGCCGATCGCGGCGGCCACGGCGAAAGACCTGGCGATGGTGAGGTTTCACGGGCGCAAGACAGAGACCTGGGAGAAGAAGACCAAGACGGCGGCGGAGCGATTCGACTACGAGTATTCGCAAGAAGAGCTCGAGGAGTGGGCGCCCAGGATCGGGGAGCTCGGGACGCAAGCCAGGGAGACCCACGTCGTGATGAACAACTGTTACCGCAACTACGCCGTGAAGAACGCGCGCCAGCTCATCGATCTGCTGGAGACGGCGAAAGAGCCAGCGCGCGCGACGTCGAAGTAGAGCGGCGCGTCGTACTCGACTACGCTAACGCGACATACGTTCGACCCACGGAAGGGGGAAGCGACGTGGACAACATGAGAGAGCGGGCGGTCGAAGCGGGCTACGTCGGAATCGGCGCGGCGGACGCCGCAGTGGAAGCCGTTCGGGAACGAACGGAGCAAGCGGTCGAGGCCGTGCGCGAGCGGGCTGAGGGAATGACCGAAGCCGCGGAGCAAGTCGCAAACCGCGCTCGGGAAGCTGTTCAATCCGCAGCCGCTCGCGGTGAGCGGGTGGCGAAGCGAGGTACGTCTCGAGCCAAGGCGACCGCCGGACGAGCCAGAGCGCGGGTGAGCGGCGCGCGATCAGGGGCGCGGGGCACCGCCAAGAAGGCGTCGGGGCGGGCGAAGTCGGCCGCGAAGACGGCTCGTCGCAGCGCGAGGTCGACGGCCAAGACGGCTCGTCGCAGCGCGAGGTCGACGGCCAAGACGGCTCGTCGCAGCGCGAGGTCGACGGCGAAGACGGCTCGGCGCAGCGCGAGGTCGACGGCGAAGGCCGCGCGTAGCGGAGCGAAGGCGACTTCGCGTTCCGCCGCCCGTGGCGCCAGGTCCACGGCAAAGAAGGCGACGAGTGGGGCTCGGAGCACGGCCAAGAAGGCGACCGGTCGCGGTCGGTCGGCGGCGAAGCGAACCACACGGACCGCCGCGAAGAAGTCCACGGCAGCGAAGCGCAGCTCCGGACGAAAGACCACGGCCAAAAAGAGCACCGGCCGAAAGACGACCGCGCGGAAGAGCACCGGTAGCCGTTCGTCGGCGAAGAAATCCACGGGCCGACGATCGTCTGCTCGCAAGTCTTCCTCCCGTGCAAGCGGGCGTTCCCGGTCGGCGTCAAGGCGATGAGTGAGGGCGGACTCCCCGCCCTGCTGAAGAAGACCGCGGCCGACGCCCGGCGGCTGGCTCAGCTGCAGGCTCGCCTCGTCGCCAACACGGTAAAGGCGCAGGCCCGGCAGAAGGCCATCTTCGCTGCGGTGGCCGCCGTTGGAGTGTTTTTTCTCCTCGTCGGCCTGCTCTTTCTCCTGGCATCGGCTGCGGCAGGGCTTGCCATCGTTCTTCCGTGGTGGTTGTCGCTGTTGATCGTCGGCCTGGTGCTCTTCATCGGTGGCGGCGTGGCCGGCCTGATTGCTGTTCGGGGGTTCGCCGCAAAGCCGGAGGTGCCGGGCACGAAGAATCAGTGACGGAGGAGGTTCGGTGGCTGACAGAGTGGACGATCTCAAGGGCGAGATCGACAGAACAAAGAAAGAGCTGCAGGACGATCTGTCCCAACTGAAGACGGAGGCAGGGCAGCTACAACGCCGGGTCGCGTTGGGCGTCGGAATCGCGGTCGGTCTGCTGGTCGTCCTGCGGGTCGTTCGAGGGATCAGGAGGCGAAGCACCGACTCCGACTGAGGCCGGCGCAGTTTCTGCGTGATACCGGCCGAGCTCGGGGATCAGCTTCGCCAGAAGGAGCACGCCGAGCAAACACGCGAGGCCTCCCGAAATCACCGAGAAGGTCGGCGAGATCAGCGAAGCGATTGCTCCGGCTTCGACGTCTCCGAGCCGCGGGCCACCGGTCACGACAGCGATGTGGACAGCCGAGATTCGCCCGCGAAGGGCATCGGGAACCGAAAGCTGCAGGATCGTTCCGCGAAATACCGCGCTGACCACGTCGGCCGCCCCCGCCACCGCGAGGAAGAAGAGCCCGAGCCAAAAAATCCGCCCCGCGAACCCGAACGCGGTGATCGCCGCCCCCCATGCCGCGACGGCCCAGATGACGGCCCGCCCCTGGTGCCGAATCCTCCCCACCCAGCCGGCGGTGACCGCTCCAATCAAGGCCCCCGCCGATGGAGCGGCATACAGGAGCCCAAGCCCTTCGGGCCCGACCTTGAACACGGCAACCGCGAGTGCCGGAAAGACCGCTCTCGGCATCCCGAAGATCATCGCGTCGAGATCGATGAGGAACGTCGAGACGAGCACGCGTTTGCTTCGCAGGTAGCGGAACCCCTCTTTCATCGCCCGCCACCCGGTCGGGGCTTCGGCGCCTTCCTCGCGCTCGGGCGGGAGCGACCGAAGAAGGAGCGCCGCGATGATGGAGGCGCTGTACGTCGCGAGGTCCGTTCCGTATGCCCACTTCAACCCGAGTCCCGCCAGGATCAGTCCCGCGACGGCGGGGCCGACGACGTTGGCGCCGTTGTACAGCACCTGATTGAGCGCGAGCGCCGCAGGAAGATCGTCCCGCGAGACGAGGTTCGGGAGGGCCGCGGCTCGCGTTGGGAGATTGATGCCGAACAGACCGGCTTGAAGCCCGCCCACCGCGTAGAGGTACGCGAGGGGAGGATGACCGAGCAGTGCTCCGATCAGCAGCAGCCCACTCGTGGTGGCCAGCGCGATCTCGCTGAACAGGATCAGGAGCCGTCGGTCGACGCGGTCGGTGATGGGGCCGCCAAGGATCGAAAACGCCATGAGCGGTCCGAGCTCAACCAGACCGATGAGGCCAACCGCCAGTGAAGACCGCGTCAACAGGAAGACCTGGAAGGGCAGAGCTACCAGCGTGATGTAGCGCCCGGTGAGGGAAATCAGTTGACCGAACCACAACAGGCGGAAATCGCGCGACCGGCGCAGCGGCGTGATGTCGACGGCCACACCGCGGATCGCCGCGCCGGCTCGGGTTCGTCGAGTCTGCGCCCGCTGCCCCGCTTCGGATTCTTCCGTGGAATCGGGGGGACCGGCCACGTTCGCCGAACATAGCAGCCGGTGGTTCCCCTCACCGCTGTCATCGAAGGCCGAGCGTCGCCGCAAGCCGGGTACGCTGTATTGACATGGAACAGGGAGCGCTCGAACCGTGAACGACGTGCGCCAGTTGTACGAAGATCGGGACCGCTATCAGATCCTCGACGTACGCGAGCCGTTCGAATGGGACGCGGGACACATCGAGAACGCCATTCACGTTCCCCTTGCCGACGTCATGCAGGGGAGCGGAGCGGATCGGCTCGATCCCGAGCGTCCGATCGTCGTCGTCTGCAAGGTCGGCAGCCGAAGCGAGCTCGCCTCGTTGATGCTCCAGGCGCGGGGGTTCGACGCTCAGAACCTCGAAGGAGGAACGGAGGCGTGGGTCGCCGCCGGTCTCCCGATCGTCGATTCGGCCGGCGCTCCCGGGAAAGTGGCGTAGGGAATGGCAGAGAACAAGCAAAACGTGGTGGACAGCGTGCTCGAAACCGCCAGCGACGTGCTCGAGGCGTCGCGGGCGTACCTGGCTTCCGAGGAGGGGAGGGAGCTCCGTCAGCGGGTCGCGAAGGCGATCATCATCGCCGCGCCACTGGTTTCGGAGCTGCCGGTCTGGCGGAGGACGCCGTTGGCCCGGCTGGTCAGGGCGGCGTCGCTCACGACGCTGCTCGTGAAGGGCGCGGAGTGGCTTCGCGACTGGGAGCCCGCTGGCGAGCCGGAATACCCCCCGCGGTCCTGACCCCGCTCCAGTCCTGATTCCCATGACGGCCCGACCTTGGTCCGTAAGGTCGCCCTTGTGGCCTAGTCTGATCTGACTAGACATTTATGAGGGGGGGCGGTATAACTCCCTCGTCAGCAAGGGGGAAGCCTCGGCAGCCCGTCGAGGCCAGCGGGAGAAAGGACCGTCGAATGAGACGCATCGCGTCTGTGGTTGCAATCCTGGTCGCCCTGTTCACGATCGCGAGCCCTGCGCAAGGCGCAATCCGAAGGAGGACGCGCCTTGTTCCCGGTACGGCGGTCCTGCTCAGC
This sequence comes from Actinomycetota bacterium, assembly GCA_036389535.1. Taxonomy (GTDB): domain Bacteria; phylum Actinomycetota; class UBA4738; order UBA4738; family UBA4738; genus JALYGK01. The sequence continues at coordinate 335 of DASVPT010000007.1, read as the reverse complement.
CAAAGCGGCGGCGGCGGAGGGAACGGCGGCAACATCAACGTGGCCTCATCTGCCACCAACATCTTTTCGCCGGCTGCCTTCGTTGACTACAAGCGCTTCGGCGGCGAGCCGACCGTGGTCGTCGACCGCTATCCATTCGAGCCCGGGCAGTTCGACGCGACCTCTCGGCAATTCCGCGATCTGGTCTACCAGTCCGAGCCCAACGGGCTTCCGTCATACAGCCAGTTCTTCAAGTCCGATGATCTCGGAGCGACCTTCCGCAAGCCCCAGCAGGTCCCGGTCCACGGCCTTGAGGTCGCGGCGAGCGGCGGCGGCGGCGACAGCCACCAGGTGGT
>DASVPT010000006.1:0-2594 GCA_036389535.1 Actinomycetota bacterium | reverse complement strand
ATTCCATCGCTGTCGATGAGAACCTCGAGCTGCGGTTGCTTCAAGAAGAGGACGCCGACGAGCTGTTCGCGGTGGCGGAGAAGAACCGCGCGGAGCTCGAGCGATGGCTTCCCTCCTGGGCACACGCAACCACATCACTGGATGCGTGCCGCTCGGTGATCCGGCACTCCCTCCAGCGCCACGCCGTCGGCTCCGGACGCGTGCTCGGCATTCGAAGGGACCGCCAGCTGGCCGGCCTGGTTGGTCTCAGCGTGACGGCGCCATGGGAGGGCGAGGTCGGGTACTGGCTCGGCGTGGAACACCGAGGGCTCGGCATCGCGACTCGTTGCGTCCAGGCGTTGACGGACTACGTCTTCGATTCGCAGCGGCTCAGCGTCCTCAGGATCGTCTGCGACCCTCAAAACCTGCCGGCATGCGCCATTCCCGAGCGCCTCGGCTTCGAGCTTCAATCGGCCGTCTCCGATTCGCCGGATGAGTCCAGCTTACCCAGGACATACGTCATGACCCCTGAGCGATGGACATGCCGGGGCTTCCGGTAAGCGTGTCGGGACCTCTCGATAACCTCCTTCGGTGTTCCGTGCCCGAATGGTCAAGGTCGGTGCCACCGCCCTGGCCGTCGTTCTCCTCTCGTCGTGCGGTGCGTCCAGAACAGCTCCCCGCTCCGGGGCATCTCCTACACAGGTCCCTGTCCTGAAGGTCACCGACGGCGACACCATCCACGTTCTGTATGGCGGCCATGACGAACGCGTCCGCCTCATCGGGATCGATACGCCCGAGGTGCCGTGGTACGGCGGGCACGGCCAGTGTTTCGGGGTCCAGGCGGCGCGCTACATGCGAGGGCGGTTGAACCATGGGTCGGTCCGGCTCACGTTCGACGCCGAGCTACGGGATCGATACGACCGCCTGCTGTCCTACGTGTACCTCGGAAGGGAGCTCGTGAACCTCACACTGGTCGAGATGGGCTTTGCTACAGCGGACCCCGTGCCACCGAACACCCGCATGGAGTCGGTGTTCGCGGCTGCCGAAGCCCGCGCTCGGGAACACCGGCGCGGGCTGTGGGGTCGATGCCCTGGGTAGACCGCAGCCATGTACCGTTCGCTCCGCAAAATCGGTCCAAGCGGACAGTACCCTTTGACGCGGAGATGACCGGATGAGACGACTACTGGGAACGATCGGCATTTTCCTCATCTCTTCCGCGTGCGCCGGTCCACCGGCCGGACCTCCGGGAACCGCGTCAACCGCTCCCACTCCGACAGCTTCTTCTTCGACGACCGCTTCTCCGCAATCTTCACCACCCAATGCCCGACAGATCACGGTCCAGGTCTGGTTCGTGCATGCCGGCAAGCTGTTCGTCGCCACGCGACGTCAGGATTTCCAGCCCGCTGTTGGCCGGCTCGCGCTCGAGGCGCTTCTGGCAGGCCCCACGGAAGCCGAACGTCGGGCCGGCCTGGCCACAGCCATTCCGGAGGGAGCATCCCTCTCGGGCCTGACCATTCGCAACGGGGTCGCCACCGTCAACCTGTCGCTTGACTTCGCCATCGACAAGACGGCACGCCTGGAGGACCTTCGGCTCGCGCAGGTGGTCTACACGCTCACGCAGTTCTCGACGGTCAAGTCGGTGACGTTCCAGGTGAACGGTCAAACGATCCAGGAGTTCGGCAGCCATCCCCAGTCGCTGGCCCGCCCGCAGACGCGGCGTGATTACGATGAGCTCCTGCCGGCGATCGTCGTGACCTCACCGGCCATCGGCGCCAGCGTATCCAGCCCCGTGCTCGTCAAGGGAACGGCCAACGTCTTCGAGGCGACGGTCAGCCTTCGGATCCTCGATGCATCGGGAAGACAGATCGCCAGGACCTTCACCACGGCGACCTGCGGCACCGGGTGCCGCGGCGACTACGCGAAAAAGGTTGGGTTCTCCGTTTCGTCGAAGCAGGATGGGACGATCGAGGTCTTCGAGGCGTCCGCCCAGGACGGCAGAGCCATCAATGTCGTCAAGATCCCGGTGACGCTCCTGCCGTAGGGTTCCCCCGGAGCCGCTGGCAATCGGGAGACTTCTCGAATGCCTGCTTGATCTCATTCGACGGTGGCCGGTTGAAGGCCTCATTGACGCCGCTCAGAGACGACTGCAACGTGTTCGTCAGCTTCGTTACGCCTGCCTTGAAGGCGGCCGGTTCGGAAGGCAGCCCGTCGACCTGATCCCTGGCGCGTTCGTAGGTGGCCTTGAACTTTCCGAACGACTCCTTCATCTGGGCCACGAACCGGTCTCCACCCTCCACGTCCGGGACACCCGCAGAGTTGATCGATCGGAGGAACTGATCCGTGTCCTTCACCACCGCGTCGAAGAACGCGTGGAGCCGGCGCTTCGCTTCCTTTGGCCTGGCGTTCGGGCCCAGCGTCGAGTTCACCTTCTGGTTCTCCTGGGTGATGCCGCCGAACCACGCCCCGAACGCCGTGCAGAACTTGGAGGCGAAGGCTTCGGTGTTCCCCGACTTGCCGCCGCACCCCCCGAGCAGCAGCACGACGGCTACAGCCACGGAGGCAAATCTCGGCCGAGTCACGCCCCTCCTACTCAGCAAGCTTCCGCGCGATCACCA
>DASVPT010000005.1:0-11641 GCA_036389535.1 Actinomycetota bacterium | reverse complement strand
GTCGGCAGGCTCGCGGTAGGAGGGAAGGACGCCCCGGTCGAGGCAGCGGGTCAGCGCAGAAACCCGATGTGACCGCTCGTCGCGTCTAGGTGCGAACGCTGCTGAAGGGAACACTCCACAGCTCCACGTGCGTGGGGCTGTAGATCACTATGAGCCGGAGGAACAATGGCTGTTGAGCGGTTGGCACCGGCGGGTTGGCCGGTGGCGGAGCCGGAGCTCGAGGAGGCGGCTCGACGCGGACCTTCGCCAGCGCCGACCAATCCTCGGGGCCGCTCGTGTCGAAGTCGTACATGCTTGCCCCGATGGCGTGGTACTTGCTCGCCGCGTCGACGAAGGCCTTCGCCTCCTCGGCGTCCGTGCTCTCGGCCAGACCGCCGATGGCGTGGATCGGAAGGTTCGTCTTGCCCGTGTCCTGCCGAAGCAGGTTCAGGGTCGACCTCGTGTACTGGAACGCCGCGCGCGGCCCGTTCGTCCGGAAGGTGTAGTACCCCATTGGCAAGAAGACGTCGTAGTAGGCGGAGAGCGCTCGATAAGGGAAGCCCGGCCACCCGGACGGAACGCGATGCGTCGCTACCGGCGAGATGACGATCGCCCCGAGGGGGTACTGCCGACCGACGGCCTTCCGCACTCGCGCAGACAGCTGGACCAGCCGCGCGGATCGGGTGGATGGATTTGGGACCCGACACGACTCGATGTCCATGGCGAACGAGTCGAACCCCTGTCCCGATGAGGATCTGAAGCGAACGGCCGCGAGCGAACGGCGAAGGTCCCGGCGCAGGTCCACGAAATCGGGGACGTACCACCCCACCACCTTCATCCCTTGGCGGTGCGACTCCTCCAGGAAGGTGGCCGTCACTCGGGGATGGAAGACCTCCGCTCCTAGGCGGTACGTGCTGGTCTGAAGGAACAGGGTCTGCACCCCGTGAGCCCTGAGCGCGGCGACCACATCCACGGGGTGCTGCCACAGCCTCGGGTCGTAGACGTCGACCCATGCGCCGAGACCCTCGTACGCGCGAAGCCGTTCGGACCGCTGTGCGGCGACGGCGGGGGTTGTCGGCATCAGCTGAACGGCCGTGAGGAAGACCGAGAGCAGGAGCCACAACCGGAGGGGAAGCGCCGCGCGCGAGGACAAGTTGGCCGCCCGCCCTTAGTCTCCGGCCGCCCGCGGCTCGGCCGCGCGGTATCCCACTCCACGCACGGTCTGGATCAGTCCTTCGTGCTCGGGGCCGAGTTTCGCCCGGAGCCGCCGCACGTGGACATCGACGGTTCGGGTGCCCCCGTAGAAGTTGTAGCCCCACACCTCTTGGAGGAGGTCGACGCGCGTGTAGACCCGCCCGGGATGCTGGACGAGGAAGCGGAGCAGCTCGAACTCCTTGTAGGTGCAATCCATGACCCGCCCGCTCACCATCACCTGATAGGTGTCGGTATTCAACGACAGCGGCCCAAGTCGGAGGGTCGCTTCGCCCGCCCCTCCGGTTCGACGATCCACCATGGCCAGTCGAACCTTCAGCTCTCCCGACGCGGCCCCGGAGTGCACGAAATCGTCGGCGACGTCGTGCCAGGGAAAACGCTCGAGGTCCGTCCTGGCGACCACCACGATGACCGGAAGCTTCGCCCCACTCAAGGCCAGGGCGGTGAGGAGTTGAAAGGCCTGCGGGGGATTCTCCTCGGCGTCGGCCATGACGAGGGAAGGGCCGAGGTCGGGGAGGTGCGCGAGCGAATCCGGCGCCAGGGGGACAGCTTTGACGTCGAGGCCCAATGAGGGAAGAGCCGGGAGGGCCTCGTCGGGAGAGCGATCCGTGAGGAACGCGATGCGACCCAAGGCGCGAGCGTAACAGAGCACCTCCCTCGGTACGCTTGATGACGTGGCGCCCACGTTCACCAGGTCCCTCGCCTACACCACCGGAGCCGAGCCTTTCCAGGTCACGACCAGTGACGGAGTGACCCTGGAGGGGCATCGACTTGGTGAAGGCGACGTCGGTCTCGTCTTCTGCCACGGGTTCCTCGGATGGCATCGAAAGCCACGGCTCGTGCGGTTCCAGGAGGAGCTGGCCCGGACTTTCTCCGTCTACGCGTTCGACTTCCGGGGCCACGGACTGAGCGCCGGCGAATCGTCATACGGAGCGCGGGAGCACCTCGACGTCGACGCCGTGGTCAGGGCTGCCCGTAACGACGGCTTCCAACGCGTGGTCACGGTGGGGGGATCGATGGGCGGGATCGCCGTCATTCGTCATGCAGCCGAAATGAAGAACGCGGACGCGGTGGTCGCCATCAGCACGCCGGCGCTGTGGGACGGCCAGGACTCCGATCCGGTGCGGAGGATCATCTGGTTTCTCGGCACGCCATCCGGGCGACGGTTGCTGCGGCTCTCCGGCGTCCGGGTCGCCCCGGCCTGGGAGGTTTCGGTTCCGCCCGCGGACATCGTCTCCGAGGTCTCGCCGGTACCGCTGGTCATCATCCACGGCCGCGACGACCACTTCTTCGACGAGGAGCAGGCCTGGCTGCTGTATCGAAGGGCCAGACCGCCGAAGCGGCTCCTGCTCGGAGCGCCGTTCGGTCACGCCGAAGACGGATACAACCCGGCCTTCGCCCGGAACCTCGCTTCGGCGATCCACAGGGCCATCGCATGATCGTGTTCTCGTTCGCTTGGGTGCTCGATCGCACATGACCGTCCAGGTCCGGCTCTTTGCCTCGCTGCGTGAGATCGCCGGCTCCTCGACCGTCACCGTTGAGGCGGCCGACGTCGGGTCCCTCTGCGATCAGCTCAGTGAACGATTCGGTTCCGACTTCGCCCGAATCCTGGCCGTGGGGAGCGTCGTGGTTGACGGCAGCGTCGTCGGTCGCGACCGCGCGATTTCGTCGAGCGATGAGGTCGCCCTGCTTCCACCGGTGTCGGGCGGAGCGAAGGAATGTTTCGTCAGGCCTGGCGGTTCGAGGGCTGCGAAAACCCTCATGAGGAGTCGGTGACGTGCGTATAGGAATCGGCCTTCCGAATCCGATCCGGGGGAAGCGGGGGAGCCCGGATCGTCGCCCTCGATTACTTCGCGCTCGGCCCGGACGCCGACGCGCGCGGCGGCGCCTACCTCAGCGACTACTACGGCGACTTCGGCCCGACGATCGCACAGCGCATGCCCAAGAGCGCTCAGAAGCTTCGGGACCAGATGAAGCGGTTCGAGGACGTCGGAACCGAGACCCTCGTCTTCGATCCGACCATCGGAGATCTGGACCAGCTGGAGATGCTGGCTGAAACGGTTCTCTAGATCGGCGAGCTCGGAGCTGCCGCCGATTCCTGCGTCCGCGCCTCGTCGACGTGGATCCCGCACTCCGTCTTGAGGACTCCGGACCAGCGTCCGGCGCGCTCGTCCTCACCGGTGAACACCATTCGCGTGCACGGCGCACATCCGATGGACGCGTACCCCAGGTCGTAGAGGGGGTTGTGCGGGATGTCGTTCGCCTTCAGGTACGACCACGCCTCTCGCCGCGTCCAGTTCGCGATGGGGTTGACCTTCAATAGGCGGCGGCCCGAATCCAGCTCGGTCCAGGAGAGGATCGGCGTGTTCGCCCGGGTCCACGCGGAGTCGCGCCGCATGCCGGTGACCCAGCCGTCGAGGTCCGCCAGCGCGCGGTTGAACGGAATGACCTTGTTGAGCTCGCAGCAGAGCTTCGGGTCTCGCTCGTACAGCCGGGGACCGAACTCCTCGTCCTGGCGTTCGACGGTGTAGTCGCCGGTCAGGTCGACGACGTTCAGGTTCAGCTCCTCGGTCAGCCGCTCCTTGAACGCGAGCGTCTCCGCGAAATGAAATCCGGTCTCGAGGAACAGGATCGGGATGTCCGGGCGAATTCCGACCGCCATGTGAATGATCGCCGTCCCCTCGGCCTGAAAAGCCGACGCGATGGCCAGGCGCTCGACGCCCGAGTCCTCCAGCGCCCAGCGGACGATTTCGCGCGGTTCGGCGTGCTCGAACCGAGCGTTCATTTCCTCAATGGTCTCGTCTGCGAGTAGCGTGGCCATCACGGTTATCCTACCGGAGCCTCACGAGGCTCCTTTTGTTCATGTTCGTGGCTAAAAAAGGAGAATCATCATCACTAACACGACCGCCCCCGAAACCATTCCGCCTCACGGCGGCAAGCTCATCAATCTGGAGCTCGGACCCCTGGAGTCCGAAGCGGCCAGGGCCACCGCATCGAACCTCCCCAAGGTCGCGATCGGCACCCGAGACCTCTCGGATCTCGAGATGCTCTCGGTCGGGGCGCTCTCTCCGCTGACCGGTTTCATGGCCGAAGCCGACTACAAGAGCGTTCTCGCGGACATGCACCTGGCGAATGGCCTGCCCTGGACCATCCCCGTGACCCTTTCCGTGGACGACGCGGAGGCGAAGGGGCTGGGCGGTGCAACGCAGATCGCCCTGGTCGCCGACGATTCCGCGCCGCTGGCGCTCCTTGACGTCGAGGCGATCTATCGGCGGGACCGCGAAGCCGAAGCGCAATCCGTGTTCGGGACCACGGATTCCGCGCACCCCGGCGTGCGCGCGCTGATGTCTTCGGGCGACTATCTGGTTGCCGGACCCGTTCGCGTCATTCGACGCCCCCAGCACCGGACGTTCCAGGGCTACCGGCTGACCCCGGAGGAGACGCGTCGCGCCTTCGCCGAACGCGGATGGAAGACCGTGGTCGGATTCCAGACTCGGAACCCCGTACACCGGGCGCACGAGTACCTGCAGAAGTGCGCGCTCGAGATCGTGGACGGTTTGCTCCTCCACCCCTTGGTCGGTGAGACGAAGGAGGACGACGTCCCTGCCGACGTTCGAATCCAGTGCTACGAGGTCCTCCTCGAGTCGTACTACCCGCGGGATCGCGTGATGATGAGCGTCTTCCCCGCGGCCATGCGCTACGGCGGTCCGAAGGAAGCGATCTGGCATGCCATCGCTCGCAAGAACTACGGGTGCACTCACTTCATCGTGGGGAGGGATCACGCCGGCGTGGGGAATTACTACGGGACCTACGACGCGCAGAGGATCTTCGACCGGTTCGATCCCGAGGAGCTCGGCATCACCCCGCTGTTCTTCGAACACGCCTTTTTCTGCACCAAGTGCGACCAGATGGCGTCGCCCAAGACCTGCCCGCACGGGGAAGACGATCGGGTCGTTCTCTCGGGCACCAAGGTGCGGGAGATGCTTCGCGCCGGAAAGAAGCCTCCCAAAGAGTTCTCTCGCCCGGAAGTGGCCTCGATTCTGATCGAGGCCATGGCAGACCGCTCGCGGTGATGCGCGCCGTGGTCGCGCGGATGGCGGCCGCGGGAGTGCTCGTCGCACTGGTGGTTGGCATATCCGGGGCTCCGGCCGCGGCGCAGGCGGCGACGGGTCCGAAAGTCAGCGGCGCAGTCACGGGCGAGCTGCGAAAGGGCGATCGGGTCACGTTTCGGGTGACGGTGGCGGAGCCTACCGGCTACCGACAACTCCAGGAGGTCCGGGTCGCCATGTTGCTGCACGATCTGGTCCTCGCCGAGTTCGTGTATCTCCAGGGCCCGAACAGCATCGCCATCCGAGGTGGCCCCCTGGTCGACGTCGGGAGCAGCGAGGTGGCCTCGGGTTCGTTCTTCGGGTTCAGCGGACTCGACGTCAAGACCGAAGCTCGAGGACGGACGTTCACGGTGACGGCGCCGGCCACGGTTCGTGCCGACGTCCCGCCGGACGTGGATTTCCGCTTTACCGCGACGAACCAGTCCGGGCAGTCGGCGTCGGTGGTCCGCCACCTCAACGTCGAGGAGGCTGGGATCGGTTTCGGCTGGGGAACGCTGTTCCTCGCCATCCTGATCGCGCTGTTCGCGGGAGCGTTCGTCGGCAACCTGTTCGCGAACCGGCGGCAGGGACCCCCGAAGGTCTCGGTGTACGGAGTCATCCAGCGACGGCTTCAGGAAGACCAGCGAGCGGCAGCCCCATGAGCGTCCAGGAACGCCGGGGGGTCTGGGCGGGGCTCGACCAGCGACTCAACGCCGAGCCGGACCAAGACGGCCAGCTCGACGTGTGGGAGGCCGTCGAGGAGAAGTTCGATCTCGCCGAATACCGGCCGAAGCTCGCGCCGGACATCGAGATCAAAGAGTTCAAGCTCAAGTGGGGCAACGACTATGTGATGTTCGCCAACCCCCGTCTCCTCGTTCATTACCGGTTCAGTCCGGAGGACGCCGAGCTCATTCAGCTGATGGACGGCACCCGAACGGTGAAGGAGATCGTCTACGACCGGTTCAAGGACACCGGCGACCTGGAGCTCGACAGCGTGGTGGACACGGTGCAGACGCTTCGAGAGGAGAACTTCTTCGAGGACCCCTACATCGATACGGACGCGGCGGTGCGGCGGGCCATCCGCCCGAACGCTCCGCCCGGCCAGAAGGTCGCGCAGTTCGCGAAAACCCGGAGGGTCGAATGGACGGGCGCCGATCGCTTCGTCCGGTGGACGTACAACCGCGGACTGAGGCACGTCTTCAGCAAGACGTTTCTACTTGCTGCGCTCGCGCTGGTCCTTACCGGGTTCACTGCGTTCTACGTCATCGTCCGGTCCAAACGGTTCGCGCTGGCTGGCGAATCGCTGGCCCTGGGGTTCCTGATCCTGCTGTTCCTGGACTACTTCTCCGTGACGCTGCACGAGCTCGGCCATGCGCTCGTCTTGGTTCACAACAAGCGGAAGGTGAAGAGCGCCGGGTTCGAGATCTACTTCCTCTCGCCCGCGTTCTTCGTGGAAGCATCCGAAGCGCTGATGATCGACCGAAAGCAATCGATGCTGATGTCGTTCGCGGGTCCGTTCACCCAGATGATGGTTGGCTCGGTCTGTTCGATTGCGGCATGGGCGGCGCCGAACTGGATCTTCTCGCCGACCCTTTACAAGGTCGCGGTCATCAACTACTTCATGGTGTTCCTGAACCTGCTGCCGCTCTTGGAGCTCGACGGCTACTTCATCCTGGCCGACGCGATCCAGGTGCCGGACCTGCGACCTCGCTCGCTGTCGTTCGTTCGGCACGATCTGCTGCACAAGATCCGGTCGAGGGAGCGGTTCACGAAGGCGGAAGTCGGCCTGGCGATCTACGGAATCGCCGGCGTTCTGTTCACCGGATCCTTCCTCATCAGTGGCGCGTTCTACTGGAGAACGGTCTTCTCCGACCTCGTGCGCAGGCTCTGGCTCGGCGGGCCGATCACGCGGGCCTTCCTCTTCGTGCTCTTCGCATTCCTCGGTTCGCCCCTGATTCGAGCCGTGATCAACCTCGCCCGGGCCATCGTCCGGCTGAGCAGCCTGCTGGTCCGTCGTCTTCGGTTCCGCTTGGAACGGACGTGGCGGGTGGAGGCGGCGGAGCTCATCGACGCGCTTCCGCTGTTCGACGATCTCCCCGTGGACGCCCTGAACGATCTCGCCGGCCGGGTTCAGCTGCGTTCGTTCTCGTCGGGCCAGGCCGTGGTTCGCCAGGGCGATCGCGCCACGGCGTTCTACGTGGTTCGCCGCGGAACCCTCAGGGTGGTGGAGGAGAACCCGGAGTCCGGTGAGGAGCGAACCCTTCGGGTTCTGAGCCGAGGGGAGGCATTCGGCGAGCTCGGGTTGACTGAAGGCGCGCGTCGAAGCGCGACCGTCCGGGCGACGGAGGAATCCGAAGTGTTCGAGATCGACAAGAGCACCTTCGACAGGCTGCTGGCGGACACGGCCCGCGTTCCGCAGTTCGCACCGACCGTGCAGGCACTTCAGGAGCTCAAAGCGATGCAGTGCTTCGACCAGCTCGAAGCCGACGACCTCTCGGAGCTCTTGGACCGCGGCGAATGGGTGAAGATCAACCCGGGCCAGACCTTGATCGAGCAAGGCGAAGTGGGCGACGCCTTCTACGCCATCTCGTCCGGGCAGGCGGATGTGTTCGAAGACGGCAACCTGAAACGAACGCTCGGACCGGGTTCCTTCTTTGGGGAGATCGCGTTGCTGTTCTCCGTGCCGAGAACGGCGACCGTCGTGGCCAAGACCCCGATGCGCGTGTTTCGACTCGACAGCGAGGGGTTCGATCGCTTGGTGCGCGAGAGCTTCAAACGAGGCACGATGAGCCCTATTCACACCTTGGATCGAACGGCCGCGCACTAGGCGACGCAGGAGGCTGCATGGATTGCTGGCATTGTCGAAAGACGGCGGTGGGAACGTGCCGGTTCTGCGGGCGCGGTCTTTGCGAGGACCACGTGCAGGAGCATCCGTACATCCTCCAGCTGTTCCGATCGGGGGACGACGACGTTCCGAAGGTGCTCGTCGTGGAGGACGCGCTCTATTGCGGGGCGTGCACACCGCGACCGGATCCGCTGGACCTCCCCGAGCTCGCGTAGTTCTCCGTCCGCCCCGCGAACATGCTCTTCGTGCCATGTGACGCGCGTCACCGGATGCCGTGTGACGCCGGTCACGCAATTCCGTGTGACCAAGATCACTCGTCGTTCGTGACCGTGGACACAGGCATCCGCAAGGAACCGGGATAGCCTTCACCCCAGTTGATTCCTTCCATTCGGAGGGAGGGGGTGAAGAGGATGGCAGAGAAGAAGGTCACGCCGAAGGCGGCAGGTGCCAAGAAGGCGAGCTCTTCGACGAGCAAGTCCGCCGCGACGCGGGTCTCCAAGGGGGCGCGCGGAGCGAGAGGCGCACGCGGCGCACGCGGCGCACGTGGTGCTCGTGGAGCGAGGGGCGCGCGGTAAGAAGCCCAACGAAGTTTGGAACGGGCCCGGACAACCTCCGGGTCCGTTTCTTTTTGTGGCCTGGTGTCCGTCGGGTTTTTACGGCGGTGTTCGCACATAGGGCGTCCGGTTGGTTAGGCTGCGGCGAACATGGCGGTCCGATCGGCTCGTTCTGCCGCTCTTTCGAGCAGAGAGCTCGAACAGGCGATGGCCAGCACGCCGCTCATGGAGAACGTTTCGAAGCGGGCCGTCGGTGAGTTCGCGTCACTGGGGAAGCTCCGGGATTATCGCCGCGGGACCTATCTCTTCTTTCAGGGAGACGACGCCGACTCGGTCCTGTTCCTCTGCACGGGGCGGATCGAGGTGAGCGCGCTCTCGGTCACCGGCCATCGGCAGCTCTTGACGACGCTCGACCCGCCGCAGTTCTTCGGAGAGCTCGGCGTTCTCGGCGATGCCAATCGAACCTCCACCGCGATGGCGCTCGAAGACGCCACCGTTTGGGTGATGCGGGGAGAGCTGTTTCTCCGCTTCCTTGGCGAGCACTTCGACGCAACCACGGCGCTGTTGAGAAGCCTGGCGCGCCAGATCCAGTCTCACGAGTCGTTCGTCGAGGACCTGCTCTATCTCGACCTCAAGGGCCGGGTGGCCAAGCGATTGCTTCAGCTGGTCAGCCCGAGCCTGACCGAGCTGCCGCCCGACGGGACCGTCCTCCCATCGGCGGTCACCCATTCCGACCTGGCCAGCCTGGTGGGGGGAAGTCGTGAGAACGTGACCAGGATTCTCTCGGACTTCCAGCGCAGAAAGCTCATCGCTCGAGACGGCAAGCGGTACGTATTGCGGAATGTGGCCGGTCTCCGCCGCCTGGCCAGCCTTTGAAACACAAAACCCTGTTGTTCCCCGGCTCAAACGAATAAGCTAGGTCGAACCCACCCGACTCCAGAGAGGAACGTCGATGGCACGCGTCGCGAAGCGTCTGTTGTCCGTGAAGCTCACGTTGGCGGTATCGACCGCGCTATTGGCTGGCCTCCTGGCGCAGGTGTCGTTCACCAAGGCCGACGTTCAGCCGTGTCCGACGCCGACCAGCGGCCCGAGCGGGTCGATCGGCTCGAGCGGCCCCACGGGGACCGGGCCAACCGGCTCGATCTCGATTGGCGCAGCCGGGCCCAGCGTCGCGGAGACCGAAACCGGGACGAAGACGGACGCGTGTGCCCTGGTGACGGAGGGTGGGACGGTTCAGACAAAGCCTCCGACCACGCCCGGCAATCCCATCTGGACCAAGCTGATCTTCCCTCCGGACTTCACCGGTCAGGTGACCATTCACGAGTTCGAGGAGACCCCGGGCGGCGGAGGCGCGGGCCTCAGTGCCCAAGCCGCAGCCGAGTGCAGCTTCAAAACCGAGTACGCATGTCTCGTCTCCGAGGTCACCACCGAGCCTCCGTCGACCGAGGGCAAGCCGTGGCGGTTCATCTTCACCATCGAGGAAGAGACCTTCCCGTTCGAAACGAATACGCACGGGATCAAGGAGATTCACCTCTATCACAACGAGGTCCGCGTTCCGAGCTGCGGGGCGGACAGGAAGCTCGATCCCGAGCAAGAGGCGTGCGTCCTGAAGAAGTTCGTCATCAACAGCTCCGACGAGTCGCTCGACGAGGACGTTCGGTTCGTCGTCCTGACGAGGACCAACGGCAGCTGGCATCCACGCTGAACTGAGATAACAGTTCGGGGACCGCGGTGCAGGTCTGTCCAAACTGCGGCGAAGAAAACCCTGACAAGTTCCGGCTGTGTGGTTTCTGTGGCACGAAACTTGCAGCTACCGTTGTTCAGGAGGTCCGAAAGACCGTCACGATCGTTTTCTCCGACCTCAAGGGCTCGACCACGCTCGGGGAAACGCTCGACACGGAAACGCTTCGCGAAGTCCTCAACGCCTACTTCCGCGAAATGCAAACCATCCTCGAACGGCACGGCGGTCGGGTCGAGAAGTTCATCGGCGACGCCATCATGGCCGTGTTCGGACTTCCCCGACTCCATGAGGACGACGGTCTGCGGGCCGTCCGGGCGGCGCATGAGATGCAGCAACGACTCCGATCACTGAACGAGGAGCTGTACCGCAAGTGGGGGGTCCGTCTCGAAAACCGGACGGGCGTGAATACGGGGGAGGTTGTCGCGGGCGACGTCACCACGGGACAGCGCCTCGTGACGGGCGATGCGGTGAACACGGCGGCGCGCCTGGAACAGGCAGCGCCAGCCATGGAGATTCTGGTTGGCGAGCCCACGTACCGCCTCGTGCGGGACGCGGTCGAGGTCGCGGCTGTCGAGCCGCTCGACCTGAAGGGAAAGGCCGAGCCCGTCCCGGCGTACCGGCTGATCCGGGTGACGGGGGGAGAGGGGTTCACCAGGAGGCTGGACGCCCCGATGGTGGGGCGGCAGAACGAGATTGCCGCCCTGACGAAGACTTTTGAGCGAGCGGTGGACACGGGAACCTGCCAGCTCATAACCACGCTCGCCCCTGCGGGCTCGGGGAAATCGCGGCTCACCGAAGAGTTTGTTCGGCTAATTGAATCGGACGCTGCCATCCTCAGAGGACGGTGCCTCCCGTACGGGGAAGGCATCACGTTTTGGCCGCTCTCCGAAGCCCTTCGACAGGCCGCCGAGATCTCCGAAGACGACCCGCCAAAGCTCGCCCAGGAGAAGTTGGCATCGCTGCTTCCGGGCGACGCGGTCGACGTCACGGAACGTCTTGCCGGGGTGATGGGTCTAGTTTCGTCCACATTCTCGCTGGATGAGACCTTTTGGGCTGCGCGGAAGTTCTTTGAGATCCTCAGCGCCCGCCAGCCGATGGTCGTCGTCTTCGACGACATTCACTGGGCCCAGCCGACGTTTCTCGATTTGATCGAGCACGTTGCCGACCATGCGCAGGGTCCCCTCGTTCTCCTGTGCCCGTCGCGTCCCGAGCTCCTCGACGA
>DASVPT010000004.1:0-18370 GCA_036389535.1 Actinomycetota bacterium | reverse complement strand
TGCATCGAGCGGACGAGCTTGGCCGGTGTCGACGGCGATCACGGCCAAATCCCGGTCGTAGTCGGCGGCCTTCGGCTGCGCTTTCTCGGTTCGCCCGTCGGCGAACGTGACGCTGATGTCTTCGCCGCGGACATTGTGGGCGTTGGTGAGAACCTGCCCAGGCGCGACCACGATCCCCGACCCGAGCCCCCACCGTTGCCCGATCCCGACCACCGATGGGCCGATCTCGGCGGCCAGCCTGGAAACAGCACTTTCCATTTCCTCTGCGAAGCTCACGCCCAGCCTCCTCTGTCTTGAAGTAACTTGTGACTTGCAAGTTACTATCAGCTGGGATGAACGGCAATCCGAGATCAGCAACCGACCCGCTCCCCCGCCCTACGATGGACGAGATGACTGAGGCCACGTCGGCGCTCGAGCACGCCCTGGAGCGGGTGGGCGATCGATGGACGCTCCTGCTGATCGACACGCTGCAGGAGGGTCCTCAACGTTTCAGCGAGCTGCTGGACCGCGTCCGCGGCATCGCACCCAACATCCTTTCCCAGCGGCTCAAGGCTCTCGAGAGGGACGGCATCGTGGTCGGCAGGCCGTACTCGTCGAAACCGGTCCGGCTCTCCTACGAGCTGAGCGCCTCGGGCCGTGAGCTGGCCGGAGCGCTCCGGCTGCTCGCGCAATGGGGTGCGCGTGGCACAGAGGAATTCCAGACGCTCACCCACGATCCGTGTGGGACGCCCATGGAGGCTCGGTGGTACTGCCCCACCTGCGCCGCGGCGGTCCTCGAGGACCAAGAGGACAGCGACGTCCGGTTCGTCTAGGCCGCGCTCAGGAGATCCGCTCGAACCATCCGTCGGCAGACACCGGGGCTTCATCGTCCACGACGCAACGGATGACCTGGCCGTCCACCCCGACCTCAAGCGTGCCGTTCACCCAATCGCTGCCGGGGAACGAGATCGTTAGCGGGATTGGACTCTCACCATCGATTCGGGCCCCGATTACCCGATTCACCCTCGACGCACTCGCTCGGCGCTGGGCAATCAGCAGCGAACATGGGGACGAGGACCAGATGACCTCGGCATCAGGAACGTCGAAATCCCGCTCGTCGTGATCGAGCTGCCTCGCTATTTGAATGCCGGTCCCGACATGAGCCGCGAGGAGCTCGGAGCCGTCGGCGTGACCTTCGCGATAGCGGACCAGGCGCCAGTCGGCGTCCACGACGAAGTCAACCGTGAACAGCTCGGCTTCGCTCTCAACCGACGAGACGCGCCCGAAATATCGCCATCCCGCGGGGCCGGGCGCGGCCACGAACGACTCCAGGTATTCGCTGTCTGCTCCCTGAACCCGGTAGATCCCCTGCACGGACGCGCCTCCATTCGGCTTCCCTCAGCCTTGTGGGGACACAGCGAGGGAATGGTCTCAAGATAGAACCCGTGCCATAGCGGCGAAGGAGGACATCCATGGAATACCGAACGCTCGGACGTCTTGGGGTCAAGGTCAGTCCGCTCTGCCTGGGAACCATGAACTGGGGCTGGCAAACCGACGAAGAGGCGAGCTGGTCGATCATGGACCGCGCGCTCGAACACGGCATCAACTTCTTCGACACCGCCAACATGTACGGCCGGCCGCGCGGTCAGGGCGTGAGCGAAAGCATCATCGGCAACTGGTTCGCGCAAGGCGGCGGCCGACGGGAGAAGGTCGTCCTGGCGACGAAAGTGTTCGGCACCACCGGTGAGTGGCCGAACTTCTCGCGCCTTTCCGCGGTCCACATCCGGCAGGCCTGCGAGGACAGCCTCCGCCGGCTTCAGACCGACCACATCGATCTGTACCAGATGCATCACATCGATCGCGAGACGCCGTGGGACGAGATCTGGCAGGCCATGGAGACGCTGATCCGAGCGGGAAAGGTGCTGTACGTCGGGACGAGCAACTTTCCCGGGTGGGCCATCGCCCAGGGCAACGAAGTCGCGCGGGGGCGGCACCTCCTGGGCTTCGCATCCGAGCAATGCCTCTACAACCTCAACGCCAGAATGTCGGAACTCGAGGTCCTTCCCGCGTGTGAGGCGTACGGGATGGGCGTCATCCCGTGGAGCCCTCTCGCGCGCGGACTGCTCGGCGGCGCACTGGAGAAAGCCTCCGGAGGCCGCCGGTCATCACCGGACTTTCAGGAGGAGCTCGAGAAGAATCGAACGAAGGTCGAGGCCTACGAGAAGCTCTGCGCGAACCTCGGCGAGCAACCGGCCGACGTGGCGCTGGCGTGGCTCCTGGCAAATCCGGTTGTCACGGCGCCGATCATTGGGCCCAGAACCATCGAACAGCTCGAGTCTTCGCTCCGAGCACCGGAGATCGCACTCGACGAGGACACCATGAACAAGCTCGACGAGATCTTCCCCGGCCCTGGCGGTCCCGCCCCGGAGGCCTACGCGTGGTGACCAGGTAGATCGAACGCCATGGAGTTCGCGTGGCAGCCCTCACTCTTCGCGCTTGACGAACGACCGAGCTTCGATCCCACTTTCTCGAGTCTTCGGCGGGTTCAACTCGACGATGAATCCTGGGTGGATCACGCGCCGGGATGGATAACCGGTGCGGACGCGCTCTTCGAGGAGCTGTTGGAGCGGACCGCGTGGCAACAACGCTCTCGTCGCATGTACGACAAGCGAGTGCTCGAACCGCGCCTCACGGCTCATTGGTCCGACGAATCCGATGGTCGGCTCGATCCGCGGATTCTGGAGGACATGCGGGAAGCCCTCTCCCATCGATACGGCCGCGAGTTCGACTCCGCCGGGCTCAACCTCTATCGAGATGGACGCGACAGCGTCGCCTGGCACGCTGATCGGATCGCCAAGGAGGTCGAGGACCCAATCGTCGCGCTCATCTCGTTGGGAGAGCCGCGCAAGTTCCTCCTGCGGCCAAAAGGGGGCGGCGCCTCGCGAACCTTCCTCCCGTTGGCTGGAGACCTCTTGGTCACCGGAGGCAAGACGCAGCGGGCGTGGGAGCACAGCGTGCCGAAGGTGGCCAAGGCAGGGCCGCGCATCAGCATCGCGTTTCGCCACCAGATGGATCCGGCGGCGTATCGAGGGAAGCGAGTGGTCGGCGCGGAAGGCGACTAGCCGGCGACGACAAAGGAAAAGTGCCACGGCTCGCCGCGCGGCCTGAAGCGCCGAAACCCGAACCGTTCGAGCGCCAGGACGGCGTCTGGATGTGCGCCCACGAATTCCATTGGGACGTCAATGGCAAGGCCGCGCTCGTGGAGGGAGGAGCCGGAGGGAGCAGCGAGCCTCGGCTTGCTCCAGTGGAGCAACGCCTGCTGTTCATGGGTGCGGAACGAAGACGCCACTGGGATCTCGAATCCGAGCTGATGCTCCGCTGCCACGAACGCGCTCAACGCAGGGATTGCAAGCACGGCGTGATGACACCGCGCCAATCCGTTGCCGACCTTGGTCAACGCATTTCCCTCGGCTGCCATTGAGCTCAGCTGCAAGGCGTGCGGAGCGGGCCGACGTTCGGCGCTCAACGCCACGTGGACCCGGGCACTGAGCGCGGGGCCGGCCCACGCGGCGAGGAGGGTCAGAACGACCACTCCGCTTCCACCGAACCACCCGATGAATCCGACGGCGCGTTTCTTGAATCGAATCGCACCGAACGCAGCCAGGGCGGCAATGGCCGCCCCGGCGGCCCCGGCCGACGGCAGCGAAGATGGTGAGAACGGGCTGGCGTCGGTGGCGCTGAGCGTCACGGAGCGCGCGATGGATTTCGATCCATTTCCCTTTCGACGAGCCTCGCCGTCGAGCGGCACCGCCGAGACGATCAGCCGATCTGGCGCCGGACCGATGAAGTTCGGAGGCCAGCACGTCACCAGGCGAAGCACCGGCTCGGCGCGGGCTCTGGTGACCCATGAGTCCTGGGGGTGTGCGACGGCCCTGCCCACGATCCGATAACGAATTCTGCCGTCCGGTAGATCCAGGACGACCCGTTCGCCGGCATGAACGTCTTTGAGGCTCCGAAAATGCATGTCGCGATGGGCGGCCAGGACCGAGACCCCATCTGATCCGGGGAGCGCGGTCCAGGGAAGATGGCCGGGTCCGGCGAGGAGCGTCTCCTCACCGACCCCTTCGAAGAAGACCGCTTCGATATTCAGGCGAGGAATGCGGATCACGCCGAGCGGCTGGCCCTCATCCGGGCGGAAGGCGACGACGCTCGAGGCTATTCGGTTGTCAGTCGCAGCCGCGGCGATGCCACCGCGTAGGGTCTTTGCCTCATCGGCGAGGCGACGCTGGCGCAGCGACGATGCGGCGTACGCGAGCGACGGGTAGGCGAGCGCGCCCGCGCCGGCAGCAATGAGAACAACTGCCAGGATCCCCCGGAGCGATCGCCTCCTTGGGGCCACCGCGGCGCTCCGGGAGGTCAGGCCCGGCGCCGCAGCCCCAGCCAAAGACCCGCGCCGAGGAGGAGTGCGCCAGCCGCTGCGATCAGCGGAAGAGGCGTTGCCGTCTGCGGAAGCGCGCCGCCGGTCGAGGCTCCGGTTCCGCCCGCCGTTCCGCCGGTCGTTCCTCCTGCGCTGCCACCGGCCGTTCCACCCGCGGTTCCGCCCGACCCGCCTCCCGTGTTTCCGCCGGCAGCGCCGGTCACGGTGATGACTCCGGACATCCCCGAACCGCCCGGTCCTCCGTGAAACCGGCAGAAGAACGGATACTTGCCCGCCTTGTCGAAGGTGACCGTCGCGCTCGATCCAGGCTGGATCGTTCCGGTGTCGAATGAACCGTCGTCTGCGGTGGCGGTGTGCGGGCTTCCCCCGCTGTTCGTAAACGTCACCGTCTCGCCCGCCGCGACGGAGATGCTTCCTGGCTGGAAGTCGTTGTCTACTACCTTGACGCCCGCTGCCAGCGCGACGCCGGCGGTGCCGAGCGTCAGAACCCCGGCGATGATCAGTGCCGCCGCAAGTTTGTTCCTCATCATCTAACCCTCCTCAACTTGCCCGCTACTTGTTCCGTCGTCAGAGGTGCACGAGCCGTCGTCGGATGAACCGGGACCGCTGTTCGAAGAGCCCGGTCCGCTGTTGGTCGATCCAGGACCCGAATTCGAAGACTCGGAGTCGTCGCACGAGTCCGAGCCGTTGTCCGACGATCCTGGTCCGCTGTTCGAAGAATCGGATCCCGACCCGGCTGATGGTCCGCTGGTCGCGGACCCCGACCCGCTGCTCTTCGGGCCGGGTCCGGAGTTTGCAGACCCGGGGCCCGCGTTGGACGACAACGCGGACGCGGTCGTGACGCCGGAGGAGCTGGGCAGCGGAGCGGGTTGGGTCGATGTGGTGAACGATTCAGCGTTCGTGCTCGGCAACCGGAACGGCCGGGCCGTCCGAAGCGCCGGCTGGACCGGCGCGGCTGGAGCAGCCACAGGAGCAACCACAGACTGAGCGTGGCCCCATCCGCCCACTACATAACCGCCAACCGTCAGCGCGGCAGCAACCGCCAAACCGCCGACAGCCCAGCTGAGGAAACGGAGGGAGCGTCCAAAGATCCCCATTCGTCAGCCCTCGACCGTCAGGGTTCCGGTCATGCCCGCGCTACGGTGGTATTCGCAGAAGAACTGGTACGTGCCCGGGCTGAGCTCCACGTCCTCGGTCTCCGTCTCGCCGGGCTGAACGTCGTGACTGATGTCCTGACCCTCGACCGAGAAGTTGTGCAAAGCCTGCCCCTCGTTGCGAAGGGTGATCTTGCTGCCCGCCTTCAGAGTGAAGTCGCTGGGCACGAACTGGTTGTCCTGCATCAGCAGGGCCGACCCCTTTGTCGCGGGCGCAGCCGGTGCGCTGGTGGCCGGGGCCGTAGCGGGTTGCGAACCGCCCGCTGACGGTGTGCCTTCGGATCCACCGCCGCACGCCGCGCCGAGCGCAGCGAAGGCCACCAGGGCGACGACCAACTTGGCATGCCGAACTCTGTCCATTTCGGTCTCCTCTTTTCTGAACGGGTGCGGCGATGATGCCGAGAGGAGAGTTAAGCCCGGGCTAACAGGCGGTTCGCGTTCGGTGAACCGTGATTACGACGAAGAGGGGAGCCGAACCTCCACGCGAGTTCCACCGTCGGATCCATCGGCGATTCGAACATCGCCCCCCGACCGGCGGGCGAGCTCAGCCACGATCGCCAGTCCCAACCCCGAACCTCCTGGCGCGGCGGCCCGGCCTCGGTAGAACCGTTCGATGACGCGCTCGCGTTCCGCGGGGGGGATTCCGGGTCCGCGATCCTCAACCGCCAACACCGACTGCCCATCGTCGCCTCGGAGCTCGATTCGAAAGGGTCCCGAAGCGTGGGACAGAGCATTGTCCAGGAGGTTGTCGAGGATCTGATCGAGGTCCTCACGCCGTGCCCGAACCGACCCACCGTCGCCGACAACGCTGATGGATGCGCCGGCCGCATTGGTTCGTTCCTTCCATCGTTCGACGCCGTCGCGCGCGGCCTCCCCCAGATCTGTCGCCGGGATGGACTCGCCGCGCTCCGCCCGACGAGCCAGCACGAGAAGTCGCTCGACGATCCCGGCCAATCGATCCGTCTCGCGCTCGGCGGCCTCGAGCATTCGAAGCTGCTCCGGGCTCTCGGCTCGTTCGCGCGCCGATTCCAACTGAAGCTTGAGTCCGGTGAGCGGCGTTCGAAGTTGATGCGACGCGTTCGCCGAGAACTCTCGTTGCGCTCTGACGGTGGCCTCCAGGCGTTCGGCCATCGCGTCGAAGGTCTCGGCGACGTCCCCGATCTCGCCGCCCCCCGTAACCTTCGATCGCGCGCTCAGGTCCCCTTCGCCAAGTCGATGCGCGGCGTCCGCCAGACGCGACAGCGGCCGCGAAAGCGACGCCGCGAGCGCCCACGCGACCACCAGGCCGGCGAGGAGACCAGCGAGGCCCACAACCACCAATCCCGCCATAGTCCTCCGGACCTCTCGGTGAACTCCCTCCAGTCCCTGCGTCATTCGGAGCGCCGCGACCACCACTCCGCGGCGGAAGACCGGAACTGCGGTCGCCAGGATGCTTTGGTGAAGCTCGTCGCTGAAACGAACGGTTTGTACCGACGTCTGTTGTCGGAGCACCCGGTCGATCTCCGGACGACTCTCATACGACTCCCCCAGCCGGCCCGACCCCGCGCTGTCGGCGATGAGCCGGCCGCGGCCGTCTGTCACAATGAGCCGGATCGCGCGGTCGGAGCCAAGCCCCGCCGTCAATCCCTGAATGAATCGGTAGAGCCTTCGCTGCTGTTGTCCGGTGCCGATTCGGCCTTCCAAGCTCTGGCCCACAGCTTCCGCCTGAACGAGCGCCTGGGCCTTGAGCTCGGCGAGCGCGCGGCGATTCAGGTTGAGCGCGAGCGGAACCTCGAGCGCCACGATCACGGCGAGGAGGATGTACGCGAACGCGAGCAGCAGCCGCGTGCGAAGCTTCACGGCTCAGCCCGTGGGCAGTTCGTCCGGCGCCGAGAAGCGGAAGCCAACGCCGCGGACGGTGGTGATGTATCGGGGTGCGGCCGGGTCGTCCTCGAGCTTTCTCCTCAGCCAGGAGACGTGCACATCGAGCGTCTTCGTCGAGCCGAACCAGTGCGGGTCCCACACCTCGTCCATGATCTCCTCGCGGCGGACAACTTCCCCGGCGTGTCTCATCAGCATGTGCAGAAGATCGAACTCCCTCGCCGTCAGGTCGAGTGTGGTTCCGCCCTTGTTGACGAGGCGAGTGGCCGGCTCGAGCGAAACATCGCCCACGAGGATCGGCTCGGAGCGTTGGCGAACGGATCGACCGCGCCGAAGCACGGCACGGATCCGAGCCGCCAGCTCCTTCGCCGAGAACGGCTTCACGACGTAATCGTCGGCTCCCAGCTCGAGCCCGAGGACTCGATCGATCTCTTCCCCTCGAGCGGTCACCATGATGATCGGAACGTCGGACGATGCGCGGATCTGACGGGCGACGTCGCGGCCGTCACCGTCAGGAAGCATCAGATCGAGCAGCACGACGTCGAACCGTTCGCGTCGATGAGCTTCCAATGCGTCGTTTGCAGTCCCCACGACGGTTGGGAGGAATCCCTCGCGGGTGAGGGCATCGGCGAGCGGTTCGGCGATGGCCGACTCGTCTTCGACGAGCAGAACGCGCCGTCTGGACACGCGTCCGATAGTAACGACGGGTTCTCCGCGGCTCGGGATCCTTAACCGGCCCTTAAACCGCGTTTGTGTGTTGGGTGCGGGGGCCGCTCCTACCATCGAGGCATGAAGAGATTCCTGAAGGGTGCGGCGTGGGCTGCCGGTGGCCTGGCGCTCGCCATGAGCCTGACACTGAGTGCCTACATCCTGGCCGGTCGCGAGCTGTCCACGCCCACGGGTCTGGTCCCCGCGAGGGCGCCTCTGGCTCCGCGCGAGGTGATCTCTTCCGGAAACGACCCGAAGCACGGCGGGTCGAAGAGATCGGCGAACAGCGGGCCTGGAAACTCGAGCAGCCCGTCGCAAGCCAACTCCGGATCGGGCTCAACGAATCAAGGGCCGAGCTCCTCGAGCGGCCCATCCGGATCGTCCGGTTCTACGACGCAGTCCCCATCCGGAACCGACTCCTCCGGATCCAGCAATTCGGGATCGGGCTCGACCACATCCGGGTCGGGATCGGGCTCGTCCGGTTCCGGTTCGGACAACTCCGGTCCGGGTTCCGACTCTTCAGGGTCCGGCTCCTCCGGCTCGGACTCGTCGGGTTCCGGTTCCTCAGGGTCAGGCAGCTCTGGCAGCGGTTCTGGCGGCGACGACTAAGAGCCGCCCCGTCCGTTCTGCGTCGAAAATTCGTGGAGGTGGCGGGATTCGAACCCGCGTCCCTGAGCGACCACCTGGTTCTTCTACGGGCGTAGCCGGCCGATAGGTCTCGCCGCGAGGCTCCGACCGGCGGAGGACCTCGAGGCCAGCCCGGCTTTGGGTTTCCGACGGAGGCCACCAGGCGCAACCACCGTCGTGAGCCTGCTCATGACGTCCGGTCGCGGTAGCAGGCGTTCCGCGGCGGACGGCTACCTAGGTCTTAGGCAGCGATCGCCATTTCAGTGTTGGCGTTTGTTTCTTTTCCGGCTTTTAACGAGGCATCCGGAAACCTCGGCCCGCTTCTCCCAGAAGGTTCTTCACCCAGGTCGAAGCCAGTTCACCCCCATATTCAGTTGCGCAGACAAGTATACGAACTAGCTACGGGCCAACTGGACGCATTTCTATCGTCAAGGTCACCTTTTTCCCATTCACGAATGCGGTTCCGTCGCCGTTTCTGTCGACCGCTTCCACGGTCAACAGGAACGTGTAGCTTTCACCAGCGGCAGCAACGGCCCGATTGCCCCATTGCAATGCTGTGGAGGTGCGAATCTTTGAGCTCGGCGACACGACGCGATAGGGACCGGGCCTGAGTGCCGGCCCCCTTTTGTTCGCACCTTCCACCATCTCAACTCGCACCGCTCCCTGATCTCCTCGACTCGTCTTGTAGTCGAGTGTCGCGGTTGCGATGACATCCATTTGTGCGAGGGAAGAGGGTGAATCGACCGTTACAGAGACCAGGATGGGACTGTCGCTTACGTCACCGCGCGCCTCCGCAGTCCACGAGGGAGCAAATGTCGCCGTCCGGATGACTTCGACACGCTCAGATGAAGATGTGGCTTGCCCTGAGCCCGACCAAGACGTCCACACAACCAGTACTGCTGCGACCGACGCTGCCAGCGCTGCCGCGGAACGCATCTTCATGATGAGACCTCCTGAATGGTCGCTTTGGGCGTCGCTAGGCATTCGTCATCGTGACGTTAGCGTCATTCTGAGTCTGACCTACGAACAACGTCTGAATTGGATCGTCCGGATCATCGATCACACCAATAAACGTCCCATGCTTCGAAAGATCGAAAGGGACGCGTCCAGAGGGGCCTCCCACCGGGTACCACGCCGGTACAGGGTAAGAGCCGAGGGTATCCTTCAAAGAAAGCATATAGAGCGGGTGAGTGAAGCCAGGTTGATCTTCATCCGTGGTCCCTGGAACGGTGGGCCGAATCACCGTCAGAGTCTCACCTACGCCGACCGATCCTTTGACGACACTCTGAACGACGAAGGTGGCACCCATAATCGCCATCGAGCCATCACTGGCGACGAACAAGGGTACCTCCGCTGCTCCCGTTGGCGTCGCAAAAACGACAGCCTGACTAGCTGCTTTGAGGTCCGTTGCCGTTTCGGGGGACTCGGTATAGGAGTATTCGACTTCCGTCTTAGTCACCGCCGACGTTTGCTGGGGTGACGAGCACGCGGCGGCGAGGAGCAGCCCAAGGAGTGCAATCCCGACCATAGAGCGATGTTGGTTCAATCCGGCACTCCTCTCAATACGTGGCATTGATGTCTGAGATGTCGTGTGCTTGTACGGTCTTGATGGCCTTCTGTTTCCAGCGACAGTCATAAGCCGGTTGCATGATGCTATTAAGCGTGCACTGGTCGTTAACGTGTTTCATCCCGATAGCGTGACCAGTCTCATGGATCCCAACCGACTGAGTGGCCCCGGCGGTATATCCGCCGGTCCAGTAGGTGTTGTAGTACGTATCTACTTTGTATAGGTAGCAAGCCGTCGAGCTTTCGGTCCAAGTCCGATGGGCCAGTCCGTCCCATCCTGAATTGCCGTAGTTGTCCTTGTGCCACGAGACGTCTGCACTATTCGCACTCGCGCCCTTTTGGAATGAGAAATCCGTGTTGTTAGTGATGCTTGCAGCAGCGTTGTCGGTGGCGTTTGCATACCGACTCGACCAATTGTTGGGATAGAAGTAGGTGGCGTTGCTGCTTTCCCAGCGGAGCTTGTAGCCGTTCTGACACTTCTTCCAGTGGGCCAGCGCGACGCCAGGGACGAGAGCGGATAGCGCGACGATGATCTGTGAAATGATGGCTATCCGGAGCAATTTGATTCCTAGAGGCGCCTTGGTTCGCATCCGCGCATCCTTTCTCAACCCGAGCCTTAACTCTGAGTTCTGTAGTTGAGAAAGGCAATGGGTAAAGGGGGCCGTTTGGCCAATGGTTAAGTTTGATTACCTTCAGTGGTTACCTCGATGGGTCCTGCGCGTGTTAAAACCTGCGCTGATTAGTCGGCAGTTGGTCGGGGTCGGAGTCTCCGGTGAAACACCCTGGAGCCGTTGTCCGTTCGTTCGCGCTTACGTTGCCCGCGTCTTGTGCCGTGCTCCGAGGGCACGCTCCATCTCACGGCGAGACTCACGCTCCGCGATGGATTGGCGCTTCTCGTACTTTCGCTTTCCCCGGCCGAGGCCAAGCTCCATCTTGGCAAGTCCGCGGGTGAAATAGATCTTGAGCGGGATCAGGGTCAGCCCTCGCTCCGCCGTCTTCCCTGTCAAGCGACCGATCTGGTCCTTGTGAAGCAGGAGCTTTCGGGGCCGCTTGGGATCGTATCCGCGTGTGTCCGCCATCTCGTAGGGCGGGATGTGCAGGTTCTCCAACCACACCGCGTTCCCATCGACGCGCGCATACGCGTCGGAGAGCGTCGCCCGGCCCGCGCGAAGCGACTTCACCTCGGGACCGGTGAGCACCAATCCAACCTCGAAGGATTCGTCGATCTCGTAGTCGTGCCGAGCGCGACGGTTCGAGGCGACGGTTCGGTCTCCCGTAGGAGCGGGCAGAGCTAGACCTCGAGAAAGCGGCGCATCGCCATGAGGCTCGCCAGCGCGGCGACCACCACACCGGCAATGAGAAGGTACGGCACCGCGGACAGGACATCCTGCGTTCCGAGCCAGGGCAGGAACTTGACCTTCGCCCGGATGTCGTCGAAGAACCACACCTTCATGATGAACAGCGCCACGATGGCGGCTGCCGCCCCGAGCAGCCCTTCGATGATTCCCTCGATGAGGAACGGCACGCGAATGTGCCAGTTCGTCGCTCCCACCAGTCGCATGATCCCGATCTCCTTGCGTCTGGCGAAGACAGCCATCCTCACGGTGTTGCCAATGAGGGCGGCGGCGGACACCAGCATGATCACGGCGACGGCGAACATCCCGACGCGGAAGACCGCAGTCACGCTGAACAGCCGGGTTAGCAGCTCCCGGTGATCCACGATCTTGTCGATCCCCGGTTGTCCCTGCAGCCGGGCGTCAACGACGCGGAAGGTCTTTGGGTCCTTCAACTTCACTCGGAAGGAGGCAGGAAATGCGTCCGGCGAGACGTTTCGAATGACCTCCGGCTCATTTCTGAAGATGATGGTCCTGGCGCGCTCGTAGGCGGCCGCTTTCGACTCGAACTGCACGGTCCCAACCTCCGGCATGCCCCGAAGCAGCTGGTCCAGATGCTGCTGGTGCGAGGGGCTGATGTTGTCCTGGAGGAAAACAGAGATCTCGACGTCCGATTCGGTCGCCTGGATGAGGAGGTCGACCTCGCGCCGAACCAACAGCGCCATCCCCAACAGGAACAACGCGATGAACGCAGTTGAAACAGCGGCGAACGCGATGAGGCCGTTGCGGCGAAGGCCCTGGAACGTCTCTTTGAAGTAGTACTCGATCCTACGCACCGAATCCGTACACCCCCCGCGCCTGATCGCGGACGACCTTTCCTCCGTCGAGCTCGACGACTCGGCGTCGCATCGCGTCCACGATGGCGTTGTCGTGTGTGGCCATGATCACGGTCGTCCCAATTCGATTGATGCGATCCAACAAACGCATGATGTCGACCGACGTCGCCGGGTCCAGGTTCCCCGTCGGCTCGTCGGCAAGAAGAATGAGCGGCCGGTTCACGAAGGCCCTGGCGATGGAAACGCGCTGCTGCTCTCCGCCCGAGAGCTCATCGGGATAGCTCTTCAGCTTCTCCCCGAGGCCCACGAGATCGAGGATCTCCGGCACCCTGGTGTCGACGACGTTTCGAGGCTTTCCGATCACGTCCAGGGCGAACGCCACGTTGTCGAACACCGTTCGATCCGGGAGGAGCTTGAAGTCCTGGAACACCGTTCCGATGTTTCGGCGCAGGTACGGGACCTTCCACGGAGAGAGCTTCTGGATGTTCTTTCCGGCGACGAATATCTCGCCCTTGCTGGGATCCTCTTCCTTCAATAGCAACCGAATGAGCGTTGATTTCCCCGAGCCAGAAGGACCCACGATGAAAACGAATTCGCCTTTGCTGACGTCGACGGATACATCGTCGAGCGCCCGCATCGAATCCTTGTAGACCTTTGTGACGTGATTGAGTCTGATCATTTATTGGCCCGGATGTGAGAGGGATATCCCCAGAAGTCATTGATGCTAGCAAACGGGTCTCCGCGAGGGAACTCGATCCGTGAAATCGCACGTCACAGCGGCGTAACGATCGTGCGGACGGATCCTCCAGGGAGTCGGTAGAGTCTTTCACAACAATCCCTTTCCGCAACGGAGCAAGCGTGCCTGAATCTCAAAATTCCGTCCCCGACCTCTCGGTCGTCGTTCCGGTTTGGAACGGTGAGCACAGCCTGGGGCGCCTCCTTCCACGGTTGCGCGCTGTTCTCGAATCGGCGGTCGGCGCGAGCACCGAGATCGTCGTGGTGCTGCCCCCCGGCGAACCGGTGGCGTCGTTGGTCGAGCAACTGGGGGCGAGGATCGAGGAGTTCAAGGGCAGTGGGTACGGCCAGGCGTTGAACGCCGGACTGACCGCGGCGCGCGGCCGGTGGGTGGTGACGATGGACGCCGACTTCTCACACCACCCCGAGTTCATCCGCACGCTGTGGTTGCGGAGACGCGAAGCGGACGTGCTCATCGCGTCGCGATACGTTCCGGGCGCGTACGCCGCCATGCCGATGTCACGCCGGTTGGCGAGCCGAACGTTGAATCGCCTGTATCGAACGACGCTCGCCCTCCCCTACGAGGACCTCTCCAGCGCGTTTCGCATGTACACGAGAGAGGTGATCGACGACATCGGACCGGTCAACGCGGAAGGCCTGGATTCTCTCCAGGAGGTCCTGGTCAAGGCCTTCAGCCAGGGCTGGAAGATCGTGGAGGTTCCACTCTTCTACCGGCAGGCGCGAATGTGGACGAGCGGCCGGTTCGCGGAGCTGGGCGCCGGCTACATGAAGACCCTCGGCCGACTGGTGGCGCTTCGGAACTCGGTGAAAGCGGCCGACTACGACCATCGAGCGTTCGACTCGTGGATTCCCCTTCAGCGCTACTGGCAGCGCGAACGCTTCCGCGTGATCCGCGGGATGGTGGATGGGACCACACGCATCCTGGACATCGGGTGTGGCTCCAGCCGGATTCTCCAGAGCCTCCCCCAGGCCGTCGGCCTGGACATGCAGATTCGAAAGCTGAGGTGGTTGCGCGCTCCCGGACGGCATCTGGTTCAGGGATCGCTCTCGCAACTCCCGTTCGAAGATGAATCCTTCGACGCCGTCATCTGCTCCGAGGTGATCGAGCACATCCCTCGAGAAGAGATCGACCTGACCGATATGGTTCGCGTTCTCGCACCGGGAGGGATGCTGGTCCTTGGGACGCCGGACTACGGAAAGTGGACCTGGCGCACCCTTGAGGACATCTACAAGAAGGTGTTCCCGCAAGGTTATGCCACGGAGCACATCAATCCGTACACCAGGCAGGAGCTTCGCCGGGAGATCGAAGGCCTTGGCCTGATCGTGTGGGACGTTCAGTACGTGGCCGGCTCGGAGATGATCTTCAAGGCCTACAAGCCCACTGCGGCGAACGCGACGCCGGTCACGCCGGCGACCAGCAACAGCGGGACCCCGGCCTAGCCGCCGCTCCCGTCGGGCGTCGCCCGAAATCGCAGATAGGCCTCGATGAACTGATCGATGTCGCCATCCAACACGGCGTCGACGTTTCCGACCTCCAGCCCGGTGCGATGGTCCTTGACCAGTCGGTACGGATGCAGCACGTAGGACCGGATCTGCGATCCGAACTCGATGTCCATGCGTTCGCCGCGTAGATTCTCGATCCTCTGCTCCCGCTCGCGGCGGGCCCGTTCGGCCAGCCGCGCCTTGAGGATCCGCATGGCGACCGCCCGGTTCTGGATCTGGGATCGCTCGTTCTGACATGCCGCCGTTATCCCGGTCGGGATGTGGGTGATCCGAACCGCGGAGTCGGTGACGTTCACGTGCTGTCCCCCCGCGCTCGAGGAGCGGTAGGTGTCGATGCGCAGCTCCTTCGGGTCGATCTCGACCTCTTCGTCTTCTGGCAACAGGGGAATGACGTCGAGGCTGGCGAAGGACGTATGCCGCCGATGTGCCTGATCGAACGGCGAGAGCCGCACCAGCCGGTGGACGCCCCGCTCCGCGCTCAGCAGCCCGAAGACATTGGTTCCGCTCACCGTGAAGGTGGCGCTCTTGATCCCGGCCTCTTCGCCCGGCACCACCTCGTCGAGCTCCACCCGAAACCGTTCGCGCTCGGCCCACCGCAGAAACATCCGGAGGAGCATCTCGGCCCAGTCCTGTGAGTCGATCCCGCCCGCGCCGGCGTGCAGGCTGGCGACGGCGTCGTTCCGGTCGTATTCGCCGGACAGGAGGTGGGCGAGCTCGACCCGGTCGAGGTCCGCTTCCAGCGCTTGGAGCTTTGTGGTGATCTCTTTCGCCAGCTCGGCGTCCTGTTCCTGCGACAGAAGCTCGTCAAGCAGTTTCACGTCCTCGAGCTGCGCGAGGAGCCGCGCGTGACGTCCGACATCTTCGTTCAGGCGTGACAGCTCGGTCGCTACACGCTGACCATGTGAGGGGTCGTCCCAGATGCCCGGCTCGCCGAGCTGCCGCTCGAGCTCGGCTACTTCGGTCGCCTTGCGGGCGACCTCAAAGGTACTCCTTCGCGCTCGATACCCTGCGCTCGAGGTCGGCGATTCGATCCGTGTACTCGCTCATCGCTACGCCGACATCCCGTGGCACTTCTTGTACTTCTTGCCGGACCCGCATGGGCACGGTGCGTTTCGCGGGATCTTGTCCTCAACCGTGACGGCCGCCCCGGCCGCCGCTCCACTCGTCGCCTGATCGCCGTGGCTGGCATGAACTCGCTGGGGACGCGGACGCGAGGGCTCGTCCTGTCGGATCAGCTCGACCCGGTAGACGTAGCGCACGAACTCCTCTCGGAACGATCGCACCATCTCTTCGAACATCGAGTAGGCCTCGCGCTGGTACTCGACCAGCGGATCTCGCTGCCCGTAGGCGCGAAGGCCGATCCCCTCCTGGAGGTAATCCATCTCGTACAGGTGCTCGCGCCACTGGTTGTCGATGAGCGAGAGCAACACCATCCGTTCCAGGTCGCGCAGGATCATGTGGCCGGACTCCGGGTCGGCCCCCAGCTCCTGCTCTTTTCGCTCGTACGCCTGAAGCGCGTCCTCCACCGCCCGCTGCTGGATCTCCTCCGCGGACGCCAGGTCGTCGAGATCCTCTTTGGAGAGCGCAGTCGGGTACACCGCCGAGAGCGCGGTCAGGAGGCCATCGAGATCCCACTCCTCGGGATAGATCTCGTCCGAGGCGTACTGGGTAACGGTCGACGCCACCATCTGCTCGACCCAGTCGAGGGCTTCCTCCTTGAGGTCGCGGCCCTCCAGGATCTTGCGCCGCTCGGCGTAGATCACCTCGCGCTGCTTGTTCATGACCTCGTCGTATTTGAGGACGTTCTTTCTGATCTCGAAGTTCTGTTCCTCGACGTTCTTTTGTGCAGTTTCGATGGCACGCGACACGATCTTGGCGGTGATGGGCTCGTCCTCCGGCCACTTCAGGCGCTCCATGATCCGGGCGATCCGGTCGGAGGCGAACAACCGCATGAGGTCGTCGCCAAGTGAGAGATAGAACCTCGACTCGCCCGGGTCTCCCTGCCGCCCGGAACGACCTCGGAGCTGGTTGTCGATTCGCCGCGATTCATGGCGCTCGGTGCCGAGGACGTACAACCCTCCCTTCGCCACCACCTCGTCGTGCTCGGCGTCCGTCTGGGCCTTGAACTTCTCGTAGATGGGCCGGTATTCGTCCTCGTATTCCGCTCGTTCCTCCGCGTCCATCTCGAACAGGAGGTATCGATCGTTGTCCCATCCTCGCGATGCCATCTCCTGGCGGGCCAGGTAGTCCGCGTTCCCGCCGAGCATGATGTCGACGCCTCGTCCGGCCATGTTGGTGGCAACCGTCACCGACCCCAGGCGTCCGGCCTGAGCGATGATGGTGGCTTCCCTCTCGTGCTGCTTCGCGTTGAGAACCTGGTGCGGGATGCCGCGGCGACGCAGGTAGCCCGACAGCTTCTCCGACTTCTCGATGGAGACCGTGCCCACAAGAACCGGCTGGCCCGCCTCGTGCCGTTCGGCAAGGTCTTCGGTGACCGCGTTCCACTTCGCTTCTTCGGTCTTGTAGACGAGGTCCTGCTGGTCGGCCCGAACCATGTTCCGGTTGGTCGGGATCTCCACCACGCCGAGCTTGTAGACCTCCTCGAACTCGCGCGCCTGGGTCTTGGCCGTACCGGTCATTCCGGCGAGCTTTTCGTACATCCGGAAATAGTTCTGAATGGTGATGGTGGCGAGGGTCTGGTTCTCCTCCTTGATCCGAACGCCTTCCTTGGCCTCGATGGCCTGGTGCAGGCCCTCGGAGTAGCGCCGGCCCTCCAGAACCCGGCCGGTGAACTCGTCGACGATCTTCACCTCGCCCTGGGTCACGATGTAGTCGACGTCGCGCTTGTACAGCTCCTTCGCCCGGATGGCGTTGTGGAAGTAGTGCACGAGCGGCGTGTTGACGTGGTCGTACAGGTTGTCGATCCCGAGCTCGTGCTCCACCTTGTCGATGCCGGGTTCGAGCACCGCGATCGTTCGCTTCTGCTCGTCCACCTCGTAATCGACGTCTCGCTTCATTCGCGGCGCCATCCTGGCGAAGGTGACGTACCACTTGGCCGAGTCGGCCACCATCCCGCTGATGATGAGCGGGGTCCGGGCCTCGTCGATGAGGATGGAGTCCACCTCGTCGACGATGGCGAAGTAGTGCCCGCGCTGCACCACGTCGGCGAGGTCCATCGCCATGTTGTCCCGCAGGTAGTCGAACCCGAACTCGTTGTTCGTGCCGTAAGCGATATCGGCGGCGTAGGCGGGTCGCCGCTGCTCGGGCGACATGGTGGCCTGAATCAACCCGACCGAAACGCCCAGCGCGCGGTAGATCGGCCCCATCCACTCGGAGTCACGCTTGGCGAGGTAGTCGTTCACCGTGACCACATGGACGCCCCTGCCGGTGATCGAATTCAGATAGACCGGCATGGTGCTGACCAGGGTTTTTCCTTCACCGGTCTTCATCTCGGCGATGTTCCCCTGGTGAAGGGTTGCCGCGCCCATGACCTGGACGTCGAAGTGCCGCTGCCCCATGGTCCGCTTCGCCGCTTCCCGAACGCAGGCGAAGGCCTCGGGAAGCAGATCTTCGAGTGATTCGCCGTCTCGGTGGCGCCCCCGGAACTCT
>DASVPT010000003.1:0-13115 GCA_036389535.1 Actinomycetota bacterium | reverse complement strand
GGGGTCGCTCAATGGCTTCGACAGCGACTGACCGCGAAGCAGTATCCGTTCGACAGAGCTGGGATGGAACCATATCTGGAAGCCGCAAGAGCTGCCCTTGGCGAGACCGAATGGCAACGGTATGTGCTGAGCGGCGAGCTCATGCCCCTCGAGGGCGCCGTGAATTACGCCCTTCACGCCGATCACCCCGAGACCTAACATCGCGGCCGACTGCATGGAGGAGGGGTGATGTTCGAGACCAGCAAGGCTTTCAGCGGTTTCTCCGTGAACGACCTGGACGCAGCCAAGAAGTTTTACGGCGAGACGCTCGGGTTGGACGTGGCGGACGAGATGGCCGGGATCATGCGGCTGAATCTTTCCGGCGGATCGACTGTCATCGCCTACGAAAAGCCGAACCACATACCGGCCTCGTTCACCGTCCTCAACTTCCCGGTGGAAAACATCGACGCGGCCGTCGACGAGCTGACAACCAAGGGTGTGCAGTTCGAGCGCTTCGACGGATTCGACCAAGACGAGAAGGGCATCGCGCGTCCCAAGAGCCGCGAAGAGGGACCGCCGATCG
Organism: Actinomycetota bacterium; assembly: GCA_036389535.1. Lineage (GTDB taxonomy): Bacteria > Actinomycetota > UBA4738 > UBA4738 > UBA4738 > JALYGK01. The sequence goes on along the minus strand of DASVPT010000003.1, from coordinate 12,553 downwards.
CCTGGTTCAAGGACCCAGCGGGCAACATCCTGGCCGTCCTCGAGCAGTAGCGGCTCTAACAACGGGCTGAGCTCGAACCGCCGGCACCCCCCCGCACCCGCTTGACGCCGTCTGCCCGCCAGATTAGGTTAGCGCCGTTAACTGACCAGCGGTCACTCAGCGGGAGGAGTCGTCATGCTGCGCAAGGTCGGGGAGTTCACGGTTCGTCGGCGGTGGTTGGTCCTTGTTGCCTCGGTGGTCACGCTCCTTGCGGCCGGGGCGTTCGGCGGGAACGTCGCGCAGCACCTGTCCTCCGGAGGGTTCAGCGACCCCAACGCCGAATCGACTCGCGCACAAGATCAGCTTCGCGACGTGTTCCACACCGGCACGCCGAACTTCCTTCTATTGCTCACGGCGAAGACCGGCTCGGTTGACGATCCGTCGGTGGCCCGCCAAGGCGTCGCCATCACCCAGCAGTTGGCCCGCGAGCCCGGGATGCAGGCCGTGGTCTCGTACTGGACGCTCGGGTCGCCGCCGCCACTTCGAAGCCGCAACGCTCGGCAGGCCCTGATCCTCGCGCAGATCAGGGGAGACGACGATCAGGTTCGCGACCGAGTCGAGGTCTTGTCGCCGAAGTACACGCGGCAGGACGGGCCGGTAACGGTCGGCGTCGGCGGACGGGCAGAGATCTTCCGGCAGGTTGGCACACAAGTCGAGAAGGATCTCCGCAAGGCCGAGGGCCTGAGCATTCCCATCACGCTGATCCTGCTGATCCTGGTGTTCGGGAGCGTCATCGCGGCCGGTCTTCCCCTCGGCATCGGAGTTCTGGCGATCATCGGAACGTTCTTCGTCCTGCGAGTGATCGCCTCCTTCACGCAGGTCTCGATCTTCTCGCTGAACCTCACCACCGGGATGGGACTCGGACTCTCCATCGACTACAGCCTGTTCATCGTGTCCCGATTCCGCGAGGAGATGCGGCGCGGTCTGGAGCCGAACGAGGCGGTCGTTCGGTCTCTCCAGACCGCCGGCCGGACCGTCGCGTTCAGTGCAGTCACGGTGGCCATCTCGCTTTCCGCTCTGCTCATCTTCCCGTTGGCCTTCCTGCGGTCGTTCGCCTACGCGGGAATCGCGGTGGTGGGCGTGGCGGCCGCGGGCGCGCTGATCTTCCTTCCAGCGGTGCTCGCGCTGCTGGGACGTCGCGTGGACAAGTGGGCGCTCTGGCGGCGCAAGCCGAAGGAGGTTGGCGAAGGGTTCTGGCACCGGCTCGCGATGCTCGTCATGCGGCGTCCCGTGATTGTCGGCGTGACAGTGATCGCGCTGCTGCTGGTGCTGGGCTCGCCGTTCTTGCGGGCGAACTTCGGGCTACCCGACGACAGGGTAGAGCCGAAGGAGGCAACCAGCCGAGTAGTGCAGGACGCCATTCGACACAACTTCACCTCCCAGGAGATGGCCACCGCCCCCGTGGTCGCGACCGGACTGGCCAACGCTCCGGCACGGGCCGCGGAGATCGCCCAGTACGCCACTTCTCTGTCCCGAGTTCGCGGCGTGGCTCGAGTCGACGCGCTGACCGGCTCGTACGCCGGCGGCCGTCAGGTCGTGCCGCCGAACCAGTTTTCCGCGCGGTTCGTCGCGCCCACGGGCACCTGGTTCTCCGTGGTCCCCGCCGTCGAGCCGATCTCCGATGAGGGAGAGGCAGTGGTCAAAGCAATAAGGAATCAGCCGGCGCCCTTCGACGTCTTGGTGGGAGGCCCCGCCGCCGAACTCGTCGACTCGAAGGCGACGCTGGTCCGGTTGTTGCCGATCGCCGGGATCATCATCGGGGTCGTGACGTTCGTCGTGCTGTTCCTGTTCGCGGGCGGCCTGCTCGTTCCGGTCAAGGCGATCATCCTGAACCTGTTCAGCCTGTCGGCGACGTTCGGCGCGATGGTGTGGATCTTCCAGGAAGGTCACCTGTCCGGACCGCTGGGCTTCACCGCGACCGGGTTGATCGACACGACCACGCCGATCCTCATGTTCTGCCTGGCGTTCGGGTTGTCCATGGACTACGAGGTCTTCCTGCTGTCGCGCATCAAGGAGGAACACGACCGCACCGGTGACAACACGTCCGCGGTCGCCATCGGACTGGAGCGAACGGGCCGGATCGTCACCGCGGCGGCCGCGCTGCTCGCGGTGGTGTTCGCGGCCTTCGCCACGTCGGAGATCACGTTCATCAAGCTCTTCGGGGTCGGCATGGCCTTGGCGGTCCTCATGGACGCCACACTGATCCGAGGGACGCTGGTGCCCGCGTTCATGCGGCTCGCCGGTCAGGCGAACTGGTGGGCGCCGAAGTTTCTCCGAAGGTTCCACGACCGATTTGGGCTCGCCGAGGCGGAAGAGGTACCGCTGCCCGAGCCGAGCGTCGAGGCGGTCGTGGTCTCAGGGGACGGTCAGGCCCCAGAAAGCCCAGTCGGGGAGCCGCCCATGCGGGAGCCGCAGCGTGGTTGAGGCGGTCAAAACACGGCGCCGCCGTGCTCCTCGCGGGCACGGTGAGCGTCTTCGCGAGGAGATCCTTTCGGCGACGGAGGAGCTGCTGATCAAGACGGGCGACCAGGAGGCCGTGTCGATCCGAGCGGTGGCCGATGCCGTCGGCGTGACGCCTCCTTCGATCTATCTCCACTTCGCGGACAAGACCGACCTCATCTTCGCCGTGTGCGAGCGTCACTTCGCGAAGTTCGACCAGGTCGTGGAGGAGGCGGGATCGAGGTCAGATGACCCGATGGAGTCTCTGCGCCTCCGAGGAGAGGCCTATGTCCGCTTTGGGCTCGAGCATCCGGAGCAGTACCGGATCCTGTTCATGACCAAGCCTGCCGAGGTGCCGGACGGGTGGTCGCACGAGCGGCTCATCAACAACGCCGCCTTCGGCCATCTGGTGCAGGCAGTTCAGCGCTGCCTGAACGCCGGCGTGTTCGTCGATGGCGACCCCGTCTTGATCGCATCCGGATTGTGGGTCGTGGTTCACGGTCTCACGTCACTGCTGATCTCGGACCGAGGGCTGGCGTGGCCGCTCGACGATTTGCTGAAGCACGTCATCGGGACCTACCAGGCCGGACTGCGGCGCCGATGATCCCCGCTACCATGACCGGCTCCGAACCGAAAGGAGCCGGCTCCATGATTCGTGGCGGGCACGTGGCTGCGCTGGTCCTCATCCTCGGGCTCGCGGCGTGTAGCGGGAACGTTGACATCGGCACCCGACCAACCAGTGGGTTCTCGATCACCCCATCGGTCTCACCCTCGGGAGAGACCAATGCGGCTGGGAACACGAACTGTGCGAGGCTGGCGACGGCGGCCGAAGTCTCGGAGATCGTCGGCACACACGTAACCGGACCGAAGTCTGCCTCGTCGGCGCCGGTTCCAGTCCAGGGACTGAACGCGGTCGGCTGCAACTACACCGGAAACGGGGCGATCGTCCTCTTTATCGTCGGCACAGGCCCCGACGCCGGGACCATGCAGCAGATCTACACGCAGATCAAGCAGGCACAGAGCGGACAGGCCGTGGAGGGGCTTGGTGACCAGGCGTTCTTCGCCCCGGACTCCGACACGCTCGTGGCGATCCAAGGGAGCACGTTCCTCAACATCTCGCTCGGGGTTGGATCGCTCGGCGACAAGTCGGCCGAAGAAGCCGCGGCCGTGCAGCTCGCGACGCAAGTGCTCGAACGGTTCTCGGCGTCGTAGGTGGACCTCAGCGAACATGACGTCGAGCTCCTTACCGGCACGAACGTCGGTCACTTCGCCACGATCATGGCCGATGGATCACCGCAAGTGTCGCCGATCTGGGTGGATTCAAAGGACGGCCTGATCCTGGTCAACACCGCCGAGGGCCGCCTGAAGCTGCGGAACGTGCGACGCGATCCGAGGGTCGCGCTCTCGGTGGTCTCCAAGGACGATCCCTACGACGTCCTCATTGTTCAGGGCCGCGTCGTGGAGATCACACGCGAGGGGGCCGACGCCCACATCGACAAGCTGGTCAATCGGTATGAGGGGAAAGAGCGGTTCGGGCGATACCGCCCCGAGAGGTTCCTTCTGAAGATCCTCCCGGAGCGGATCTCCCACAGAACGAGCTAGCGACCGCCGCGGTCCTTCAGCGTCTCCAGGTACTCGTCGAGCCGCTCCCAGGACTCTGCGCCGCCCTCGGCAGCGCCGCTGGCCATCATTCCGTCACGGTCCTCCTTCGTGTCGAAGGTGAGCTTGCTCTTCATCAGCGTCTTGCCATCCAGCTCCTCGAGCTCGAGGGTCTGGACGGAGATGTGTCCAGGCGCTCCCATCCACTCGAACGTCCAGACGAGCCTGTCTGGCCGGACGATCTCCCGGTATTCGCCGCGGAAGACGTGCTCGTCGCCGTCCGGCCCGCGGTGGACGATTCGCCAGTTGCCGCCCTCGCGGAAGTCGATGTCGCACTCCGGTATGTCGTACTTTCGCGGCCCCCACCACTTCGACATGTGTTCGCAGGCTGTGTGTGCCTCGAACACGAGATCCCTCGGCGCGTCGAACTCCCGAGTGATCAGGACCTCGAGGTCCGAGGGCATCGTGACCTTGATGTCCCTATCCACTGTCGCCATCTCCCTTCTCCTTTCTGCTCTCCTGGAGCTCCTGCAGCTCCTGCAGGTATTCCTCCAACCGGTCGTAGCTCTCCTCCCAAAACTGGCGGTATTGCTCCATCCACTCGGCCGCGTCCTTCAAGGGCTTCGCCTCCAGCCGTGCCGGCCGCCACTGTCGCTGGCGACCTCTGGCGATGAGGCCGGCGTGCTCGAGCACTTTGAGGTGCTTGGAGATCGCCGGCAGCGTCATGTCGAACGGCCTCGCGAGCTCGCCCACGGACGCCTCGCCGTGCGCGAGTCGCGCCAAGATCGCCCGACGCGTCGGATCCGCCAGCGCCGCGAACGTCCTGTCGAGTCGTTCCGTCTTTGTGGCTATCTTGAACCTCTCAGTTAAATAACCAATCGGTAAAATACGACCTGTCGGACAGGCTGTCAAATCAGACGAACTCGTCAGAATGCCTCGGGTGTTCGATGGAGCGGCCCTCGCCCCGAGCGGCTAGCGTGACGGGCTCAACTCCTCACCGATCGGACGCGAGCGAAATGCAGCCGGAGGACCAGGAAGACCTCTTTCGGGGACTGGACGACCCCGATGCGATCAAAGCACGTCGCGACCTGCTGGAGTGGCTCCAGGGGCGTGGCGTCAGCGTGGATGAGATTCGCCGCGCCATCGCCGAGGAACGACTCACGCTTCTCCCGGTGGAGCGGGTGTTCGGGCGCGATCCGACGCTCAACGCCTACGACGTCGCGGCGGCTTGTGGCGTCGATGTCACGTTTCTCGACCGGCTCTGGCAGGCGCTTGGCCTCGCCACCGTGGACTATTCGGAGCCCATCTTCACCGAGGACGATGTCCAAGCGGCGCGACTGGTGAAGACGTTCATGGACGCTGGCGTTCCCGACGAGGCGGTCCTTCAGGTCACCCGAACACTCGGACGTGGAATGTCCTCGCTTGCCGGCGTCGTCTTCGATGAGGTCGGAACGGGTCTCATGCGCCCGGGAGACAACGAGCTGGACGTGGCGCTCCGTTGGGCGGACGCGGCGACGAACCTCTCGCCCATGCTCGTGCCGCTGCTCGACTACATCTTTCGGCTCCACCTTCGCGAGGAGGTGAGGCAGAGCGTGGTCACCGCCGCCGACCTTGTCTCCCAAGGACTTCCAGGTGCGCGATGGATCTCGGTCTGCTTCATCGACGCCGTGGGGTTCACATCGCTCAGCGAGCAGCTCTCGGCTGATGAGGTCGGGGCGGTGGCGCAGAGGCTCTCGGACTATGCCGCCGCGGCGGTCAAACCACCGGTCGCCATGGTCAAGACGATCGGCGACGCCGCCATGCTTGTCTCCACCGAAGTCGACCCGCTGCTCGGCGCCGCCTTCGACGTCATGCAGCAGGCCGAGAATGACAGCTCGTTCCCGGAGCTCCGGGCGGGCGTGGCCGCGGGTGAGGCGGTGCGTCGCGCCGCCGACTGGTACGGGCAACCGGTCAACCTGGCGAACCGGGTGACGGGCCGGGCTCGGCCCGGAAGCGTCCTCGCAACGGAGGAGGTGCGCAGCGCCTCGACGGCGGAATTCAAATGGTCGGCGGCTGGCCGGGCCAGGCTCAAGGGGGTGAGCAGCCCGGTCTCCCTTTTTCGGGTCCGGAAACAATGACGCATTAGGATTGGTTGCACGACTCGGGGCGACCAAAGGAGGTCAGTCATGGCAGGCGAGCAGAACGCGGAAACACTTCGCAGGGGATTCGAGGCGTTTCAGAAGGGCGACATGGACGCGCTTCGGAACGAGTTCTTCACCGAGGACACGATCTGGCACGTGGCCGGCAAGGGACCCATGGCGGGCGACTACCGCGGCCAGGAAGTCTTCGAATGGTTCCGCAAGCTGTTCGAGCTGTCCGGCGGAACGTTCAGGGTCGACGTTCACGACATCCTTGGAACTGCCGACCATGCCGTTGCCATCACCACCGTGAGCGCGGAGCGCGAAGGAAAGAAGCTGGAGAACGCCAAAGGGATCGAGGTCCATCACTTCGAGGGAGGGAAGGTCAGCGAGTCCTGGCTCCTGAACGAGGACGCCGACGAGTACGAGCAGTTCTGGTCGTAGCCAGCGACACCTTCCGACAAGCAGCAGACCATCAAGAGGAGGACGAATGGGTTACGAGAAGGCGACGTTCGGCGCCGGGTGCTTTTGGGGCGTCGAGTACGTGTTCCGCCGCGTCCCGGGCGTCGTTGACGTCCAGGTCGGATACACCGGCGGCATAACTCCCAACCCGACCTACGAGCAGGTTTGCTCGCACACGACCGGGCACGCCGAGGTGACGCAGGTGACGTTCGACACCGACCAGGTGTCGTTCGACCAGCTGCTCGAGGTGTTCTGGGCGCTGCATGACCCAACGCAGGTGAACCGGCAGGGACCGGACGTCGGCGACCAGTACCGAAGCGTCATCTTCACTCACACGGATGAGCAGAAGACCGCGGCTGAGGCTTCGAAGGAGCGGGCGCAATCCCGGTTCAGCAAGCCGATCGCCACGCAGATCGTGCCGCTCACGGCGTTTTATCCGGCCGAGGACTACCACCAGGCGTACTACGAGAAGAACGGCCACACGCCGTACTGCCACGTGGTTCCGACCCGGACGCTGGAGGAACTGGGCCTCATCCCAGCCGCCCGGTAGACACGCCAGCCGAACCCCGCTCTGCTGCGGCCATTGCTGAGGCCGCCGGTGAACAGCGCCTGATTCTGTGGGACGTCGACGGGACGCTGGTCCACGCCGGCCCGGCTGCTCGAGAGGCGTTCGACCTCGCCGTGGCGGCCGTCCTTCAGCGCGAAGTTCCGGACCACGGAATCTTGATGAGCGGAAAGACCGACCCGCAGATCGCCCTGGAGGTCATGTCGGCGTTGCACGTGGCCGAGGACGAGGCCCGCGAGCATCTGCCGGCCGTCCTCGAAGGACTCACCCGAGAGCTGGAGTCGGCCGCTCACACGATCCGCGAGAGGGGCCGGGTCCATCCCGGCGTGGAAGAGCTGTTGCGCCGGCTCCACGAGCATCCCGGCGTGGTCCAGTCGCTCCTCACCGGCAACCTCGCGGCGAACGCGGCGCTCAAGGTCGGTGCGTTCGGTCTGGAGAAGTGGATCGACCTTGAGATCGGCGCCTACGGGAGCGACGACCGTGACCGAACCAGGCTCGTGCCGATCGCGATTCACAAGGCGAAGCAGCGGTACGGCGTGCAGTTCAGGTCAGAGGACGTCTGGATCATCGGCGACACGCCGCGCGATCTGGCGTGTGCTCGGGCCGGCGGCGCGAGGTGCCTGCTTGTGGGGACGGGCCGGTTCTCCTTCGACGAGCTCGTCAAAGAGGATGCCGACGCCGTCCTTCCAAACCTGAGCGACGTCGACCGGGTCGAGAGGCTCCTGCTCGGTTAGAGGACGCCGGTCGCTTCCAGCGCTTTCCTCACCGTTTCGATCTCGGCGTCGGTAGCAGGAACCAGCGGGAGGCGTGGCGGCCCCACCGGCTGTCCGATCAAGGACATCGCGGCCTTCAGCGGAATCGGGTTCGACGAGACGAAAAGCGCCTGGAACAGCGGGAAGAGCTCGTAGTGGAGCTTGCGGGCGCCGGCGAGGTCGCCGCTTTCCACGAGCTCGAGCATTCGGTTCAATCGCGTGCCGACCAAGTGGGAGGCCACGGAGATGACGCCCACGGCGCCGAGGCACGCGTATCCGAACGCCGCCCAGTCGTCTCCGCAGTAGACGTCGAACCCTTCGGGCGCTTCGCGAAGCAGGCGCGACGTTCCTTCGAAGTCGCCGGTCGAGTCCTTCACCGCGACGATGTTCTCCACCTCGGCCAGCTGGAGGAGCGTGTCGTGCTCGATGCGAACGCCGGTCCGGCCGGGGATGTTGTAGACGATCACGGGGAGCGAGGTTGACTGCGCCACTCGCGTGTAGTGCTCCACCAGTCCGCGCTGCGGCGGCTTGTTGTAGTACGGCGTGACCACCAGGATCCCGTCGACGCCCGCTTTCTCGGCTTCCTTGGTCAGATGGATCGAATGCGCCGTGTCGTATGTGCCGGTGCCGGCGATGACCTGCGCCCTGTCACCGACCGCTTTCTTCACCACCTCGTACAGCGTGATCTTCTCGTCATCGCCGAGCGTCGCGGCTTCTCCCGTGGAGCCGGTCACAATGAGCGAATCCGTGCCCGTATCGACGAGCCAGCCGGCGAGCTCCTCAGCCCGCGTGACGTCCAGCGATAAGTCCTCGCGAAACGGCGTGACCATGGCGGTGCCGACTCGTCCGAATCTGCCTGGCATGGGGTGCCTCCTCTTCAGCGAGTGATGTTCATCGATTATGCGCGCCGACCGGAGATCGTTGCTCCGGTCATCGGGCGAGGGTACCGTCGAATCGTGATCCACACCCGCTTCCCCCCATCCCTGCTCTCGGACGATGAGGACTTGGTCCTGGACGCGCGTCCCCACTGGGTGACGCTTCTGAAACCGGCGGCTCAGGCCATTGCCATCGTGGCTGGCCTCATTCTGCTGTGGTTATGGCTTCCATACCGCTGGGGAGCGTCGCCGTACGTTCTCGCCACAACCGCGGCACTCGTGATGCTTGCCTACTGGCCGGCCAGAGGTGTGGCGGCGTGGCTCACCACCCACTTCATCGTGACGACCGACCGTGTGATCCTCCGCTCGGGATGGATAGCCAAGCAGTCCATGGAGATTCGGATGGAGAAGATCAGCGACGTCCGCTTCCATCAGCGGGTGTACGAACGGTTGATGGGGATGGGTGATCTGTTCATCGAGTCGGCGGGGCGGCAGGGACACGAGGTCTTCGACAACGTGGCCGACCCCGAGCGTGTTCACCGCATCGTCTCGAGCATGCGCGAGCGAAGCGAGTCGAAGAAGACCATCGTCCACGTTCCCGAGGCGGGTCCTTCGGCGCCGTCGCTGGCGGACGAGCTGGCGAAGCTCCATCGGTTGCGTGGTGACGGCGTCCTGACCGACGAGGAATTTCAGACCGTGAAAAGCCAGCTGCTTCGGCGGGTTTGAGCGGCTAGCCGCCGCCGACGGCGGCGACCATCCCGCCCGTCAGCATCAGCCAGGGCCCGGGGCCCGGAAGCTGCGGGGCATGGCCCGAATACAGCTGGATGATTAGCAAGACGAACACGACGATGGCCACCGCCCCGGCGAGCCGCGTGAGCCAGCCGCCCGTGGCGAGCCCCACGATGGCCACGATGCCGATCACCAGCGCCACGAATCCGACCGTCGCAGGGAGGTCGGCGCGCTCCGCGACTCGGGTCGAGAAGAGGGCTTGGATGCTGAGGTTCATGCCGCGAACGCCGCGGACCCAGTCCATGAACGCCCCGACCACCAAGCCGGAAGCTCCAATGAGGGTGAGAAGAACCCGCCCTGCCATCGCGCCCATCGACTTCTCCGACGCCATGATTCCTCCCCAGGCCTGTCGGCCCTGCTTCGTACGATAGGGAGGGAATAGGCGGAAGCAAGCCTTTCCGCGTTCGAATTGGCTGCGTAAGCTTCGAGAGAGGTCATGAATAACCGAACCGCAACCCGCATTGGCTGGGGTGGCCTGGCGTTCTTCCTTGCCGTCGCCGGCGTCGGCATGGCCTTTGTCTACGTCGCGCTGACCGGGCGCGACTTCATCGAGAACCTGTTCTACGTCGCCATCTTCGGCGGCCTCGCCACGGTTGGTGCGCTCGTGGTGTCGCGCCATCCGGGAAATGCAATCGGCTGGCTATTCGTGGCCGTCGCGGGAATGGCCGCGCTCGCGTTCGCCGCCGGAGACGGCTACGCGCAATACGCGTACCGCGTGAAGGGTGGACACCTGCCGCTCGCGATCTGGGCTGCATGGCTCTCGAACTGGTGGTGGGTCGTTTTCATCGGACCGTTCCTCGTGTTCGTTCCACTCCTCTTTCCCGACGGCAAGTTGCCGTCGCCCCGGTGGCGCCCTTTCGCGTGGTTTGCGGGCATCCTCGTCGCCGTCACGGGCACGCTCTTCGCGCTCAGTCCCGACATCGAAGTGACCGGGGTTCCTCGGCACCTCAAGAGCCCCCTCGGAGTCCCCGCCCTTCGAGGGGCTCTCGACTTCTTCAACGGCGTTGGGTTCTTGCTGTACATCGCGTTGGGCGTGACTTCGGTGGTCTCGCTGTTCCTGCGCTTGCGGCGCGCGCGAGCCGAGGAGCGGCAGCAGATCAAGTGGTTCGTGTACGCCTTCGCTCTGCTCGTCGGCTACTTCGTCATCTCCGGGATTCTCGAAGCCCTCCATGTATTCACGGAGGGCAACCTCATCGACGCCGCCCTTGGGATCGTGGCGTTCATGGGCATCCCGGTCTCCGCGGGGATCGCGATCTTGAAGTACCGGCTTTACGACGTTGACATCGTCATCAAGCGGACGGTGGTGTTCGGTCTGCTCGCCGCGTTCATCACGGCTCTGTACGTGGGGATCGTGATCGGGTTGGGGGCGCTCGTCTCAGGCGCCGGAACGAACCGGGCGCTGAACATCGGCGCCGCAGTGATCATCGCCCTCGCGTTCCAACCAGCCCGGAACCGAGCCCGTCACCTGGCGAACCGGTTGGTGTACGGGAAGCGAGCCACGCCCTACGAGGTCCTCTCCGAGTTCTCCGAACGACTCGGCGGGAGGTACGCCCTGGAGGACCTCCTTCCCACGCTGGCCCGGATGCTGGCCGAAGGGACGGGGGCGAAGCAGGCAGGGGTGTGGCTGAAGGTCGGCGACGAGCTTCGCGCGTCAGCGTCATGGCCGCCGGGCGATGCGCCGGCACCCGAACCGCGAGCGCTGGGAAATGGAGCCCTCCCCGCCATCCCCGACGCGGACGCGGTGTTTCCCGTCGAGCATCAAGGTGAGCTTCTCGGCGCTCTCACCCTGAGCAAGCCCAGAGGAGAGGCGGTGACACCCGACGAACAGAAGCTCCTGAGCGACCTCGCCTCGCAGGCCGCTCTGGTCCTTCGAAACGTTCGATTGAACGCCGAGCTCCAGGCGAAGCTGGAGGAGCTTCAGGCATCCCGGCAGCGAATCGTTGCTGCGCAAGACGCCGAGCGCCGGCGGCTCGAGCGGAACATTCACGACGGGGCGCAGCAGCAGCTCGTCGCGCTCAGCGTGAAGCTCCGCCTCGCCAGGACGCTCGCCGGCAGGGACCCGGCCCGAGCGGAGCAGATGCTGACCGAAGTGGAGCAGGAGACCATCGAGGCGTTGGAGACGCTGCGCGACCTGGCGCGCGGGATCTATCCGCCGCTCCTCGCGGATCAAGGGCTGGCCGCGGCGCTGACCGCTCAGGCCCGGAAGGTCCCGATTCCCGTCGAGGTCGATCCGGACGGCGTCGGCCGATATCCGCAGGACGTCGAGGCCGCGGTGTACTTCTGCTGCCTGGAGGCCCTGCAGAACATCAGCAAGTACGCCAATGCGACGAGCGCGGTGATCCAGCTTCGCGGCGACGACGGGTACCTTCGGTTCGAGGTGAAGGACGACGGACTCGGGTTCGACGCGGTCAGCACGCCGAAGGGTTCGGGCCTGCAGAACATGGCCGACCGGCTTGCAGCGCTGGAAGGAAGCCTGGAGATTCGCTCGCGACTCGGGAAGGGGACGACGGTCGCCGGGTCCGTGCCGGCACGCGCGCTCCAGCCCGCCATGGCGTGACGATGAACGCCGGTTCGAATGCTCGCTGAAGGGGCGCGGGCGCCCGATTTCACCCTTCCCGACCAGAACGGGAACCCCGTCTCGCTGGCTGACTCTCGTGGCCGGTGGGTCGTGTTGTGGTGGTATCCGGCCGCGATGACCTCCGGTTGAACGACCGAGGGCAGGGGGTTCCGTGATCGAGCCCCGGAGTTCGAACAAGCCGGCGCGCAGATCCTGGGTGCGTCGTTCGATCCGCCGGAGAAGAATCGAAAGTTCGCCGAGAAGAACGGCTTTCCTTTCCCCTTGCTTTCGGACGTCGATCGAACGGTCGGCGAGCAGTACGAGACAAAGCGGGCTCCGGCCGAGCGATCGCAGAGTGC
>DASVPT010000002.1:0-7578 GCA_036389535.1 Actinomycetota bacterium | reverse complement strand
GCTCATAAGCCACTACCAACACCTGGAGCAGTTCGAAGGCGAGCCGTTCGGCCCACGCCTGGTCGTCCGCGGCGCGCTCGAACGGCTCGTCCCGATCACCATGACGGTTCTTGCCGCGGGCCTCGCATTGATCCCTCTGGTGTTGACCGGCGAGCGCCCGGGCCAGGAGATCGAGCACCCCATGGCGGTGGTCATCCTGGGTGGTCTCTTCACGGCGACGCTGCTGAACCTGTTCGTGGTCCCGCCCCTCTACCTCCGGTTCGCGAAGGGATGGAGGCGAACCCGAGGCGGCGGACCCGACGCCCCGGCTGCCGTCCTCCCCGGAAACCCGGCATGACGAACGGCAAGAGCTCGTCCAGCTTTGCTTGGGCTGCGCCGTTCGCCATCCTCGTGTCGCTGATCGCGTCGGCGTGCAGCGAACCCAAGGAGCCCGTTCCCTTCCAGGGCGGGGTGGGGAAACCGAGCGCTCCGCCGGTGACCGCGGTGACCGAGTTCGACCCCGCGAACTTCAGCGACCCCACGCGCATCGACAACAAGTACTTGCCCTTTAAACCGGGGACTGTGCTCACCGACCAGGGGTCGGCGTACGAGGGAAAGAAGCGAGTCGAGCACAGCCAGGTCCTCACGGTCACCGACCTCACCAAGCAGATCGCCGGGGTCCGGACCGTGGCGGTCTGGACGACCTATTACAACGAAGGGAAGTTCGCCGAAGACGAGTTGGCCTTCTACGCCCAGGACGACGTCGGGAACGTCTGGTACTTCGGCGAATACCCTGAGGAGTTCGACGGCGGGAAGTTCACCGGCGCGCCGGATACATGGTTCGCGGGGCTGGAGAAGGCAAAGCCTGGCATCTTCATGCGGGCCGCACCGGCTACGGGGCAGCCCGCGTACCTCCAGGGCTTCGCGCCCGAGATCGAGTTCGCCGACCGAGCCAAGGTGTTCCAGACCGGCCAGAAGACATGTGTTCCGGTGAGTTGCTACCAGAACGTCCTGGTAACGGAGGAATGGAACCCCGATGAGCCCGGACGGTTCCAACTGAAGTACTACGCAGCGGGCATTGGGGAAGTCCGGGTCGGCTGGCGGGGGTCGAAGGAGACTGAGAAGGAAATCCTGGAGCTCTCCAAGGTCGAGCACCTCACCGGAGCGGCGCTCGCCGCGGTGAGAGACCGCGCGCTCAAGCTGGAAGAACGCGCCTACAAAGTCAGCAAGGTCTATCGGCAGACGCCGCCCGCTGAACAACCCGCCGCTTAGCGAACCGAACCGGTAACCATGCGGGTCTTGGTTGTGGAGGACGAGAAGCGGCTTGCGGCGGGCCTGAAGAAAGGTCTGCGAGCCGAGGGATTCGCCGCCGACGTCGCGCTCACGGGCACGGAAGGTTTCTCCATGGCGAAGTCCAATGCGTACGACGCCATTGTCCTCGACGTCATGCTGCCGGGAATGAACGGGTACAAGGTCTGTGCGCGCCTCCGGCGCGACGGAGTTTGGACGCCGATTCTGATGTTGACGGCGAAGGACCGGGACCTGGACGTCGCCGGCGGGCTCGATGTCGGCGCCGACGACTACCTCACGAAGCCGTTTTCGTTCCTGGTCCTAACGGCGCGCCTTCGCGCGTTGATCCGCCGGGGCGGTGCGGAGAGACCCGCCATTCTGGAGGCCGGTGACCTCCGGCTGGATCCGGGCGGTCGCCGGGTGTTCAGAGGAACGGCGGAAATCGAGCTGACATCTCGAGAGATCGCCCTCCTCGAGTACCTGATGCGCAGAAAAGGCGAGGTCGCCTCCAAGCAGGAGATCCTCCAGCATGTTTGGGATCAGGCGTTTGAGGGCGACCAGAACATCGTCGAGGTCTACGTTCGGCGACTCCGCAACAAGCTCGATCGCCCGTTCGGTCGTGACGGCATTCAAACGCTGCACGGGATCGGCTACCGTGTAGCGGCGAACGGAGGATGAGCGAACCACCCGGTTTCCTTTCACGGCTGAGGCGCGGCACGCAAACCGTGCGCGCCCGCACGACCGGGTTTGCCGTGTTGGTTCTTGGGGTCGCCCTCGTGACGGGCGGCGTCGGGATGCACACCTATCTGAAGCGCTCGCTGACCCGGAACGTTCGCGACGCGGCGCTGCTTCAGGCGCGAGCCGTCGGAGACTCGGTCGCCGAGGGGGACTTCGATAACCCGATCGACGTCGGGAGCAGAGAGGCCGAATTCGTTCAGGTCTTGGATCCATCTGGGCGCGTGGTCGGCTACAGCGCCAACATGAAAGGTCGCCCGCCGATCGCCGCGTTGGGACCGCGAGAGTCTCGAGAGGTAGTCGTTCCGTTCGAGGATGGGCCCTTCCTGGCGATCGCCGTGAAGGCGGCCCGCGGCCGACACGTCTTCACCATCGTTTTCGGGAGGACGCTCGAGACCGTGACGGAGCCCGTCGGTGCCGTCACGGGGTTCCTTCTGATCGGCATTCCCGTGCTGCTCCTGATTGCCGCACTGACGATCTGGCGCGTGGTCGGGCGCGCGCTCTCACCCGTCGAAGCCATCCGCACGGAGGTCGAGGGAATTTCGACCGGTGACCTCGATCACCGAGTGCCGGTCCCGCCGGGGGACGACGAGATTGCTCGACTCGCCCGAACCATGAACTTTATGCTCGCTCGCCTGGAGGCCAGCCAGGCCCGGCAGCGCCGCTTCGTGTCGGACGCTTCCCACGAGCTCCGCTCTCCGGTCACCACCATCCGGCAACACGCCGAAGTGGCTCTGTCTCACCCCGACAAAACCGAAGTGGACGAGCTTGCGGAGGTGGTGTTGGAAGAGGATCTCCGCCTACAGAGCGTCGTGGAGGACCTCCTCTTGCTCACCAAGATGGACGAAGGCACGTTGCGGCTCGAGACCGAGCCCGTGGACCTGGACGACCTGGTCTTCGAGGAAGCGGGCCGTCTACGATCGGCCACCGGCCTCCAGATCGACACCAGCGCCGTCTCGGCTGGCAGGGTCATGGGGGATCGGGGGAAGCTGACGAAGCTACTCAGGAATCTGACCGACAACGCAGCCCGGCACAGCCGGGGAACGGTCGCCCTCTCCCTTCAACAGGACGACGGGGTGGCCGTGTTAGATGTCGACGATGATGGCCGCGGCATTCCGCCCGAGGAGCGTGAGCGCGTGTTCGAGCGGTTCGTTCGTCTGGAGGACGCCCGGGACCGAGACTCCGGCGGAAGTGGTTTGGGGCTCGCGATCGTGTCGGAGATCGCGTCGGCGCATGGCGGGGAGGTCTCGGCGTTGGACGCGCCTTTGGGCGGGGCGAGGTTCGAGGTCCGAATCCCGGCGCTCCAGGACTAGGAAGTGCCCTCCCGGCGGGCCTCTTCGATCGCCCGTTGCCACGCGGCAACTTCATCTTTCTTCCGCACCTGGCCCTTCCACAGCTGACTGATGGCTTCCTTCCGCGCGGCCCGTCGGGGAAACAGTCGCGGACGACCAGTCGGCGCCGCGGTGAGGTCGGGGGGCCGGACGAAATAGAACCCGACGACCGCCGGCTCATGATCTGACGGGACACGAAGCTCGAGTACCGGACTGGCTCGCATCCGGCGCACCTTCTTGATCTCCGAAAGCCGGAAAACACTGTGACCGAACGAGTTTGACGCCGGGCGAAAAATCAGGGCGTCACCCTCCAGCGAGAGGAGTCCCTTTCTGCCCTCCACGCCGGTGATGGCGTGGACCATCCACACCATGCTGGTCCGCATCTCCTTGAGGGTAGGCCCCCTTCGCCATAATCGAGCCGATGAGTTTTACGGATGAGGTGACGATCGTGGCTCGAGGCGGTGATGGTGGTGCCGGGAGTGCCTCGCTCCGCCGTGAGCCCTTCAATCCTCGGGGTGGGCCGGACGGTGGCGACGGAGGCGCCGGGGGAGCCGTCGTTCTCCGGGTGGATCCGGCCCTGTTCGACCTGTCCTCATACCTCGACCGTCGAGTGCATCGGGCGGAAAAGGGTGGACCGGGCTCGCGAAACAACCGGCACGGCGCCGACGGAGAGGATCTGGTTCTCCATGTGCCGGACGGCACGGTCGTGAGCGATGAGAACGGATTGTTGGCCGACCTCGTCGGCGCGGGCTCCTCCATCGTGGTGGCGCGGGGCGGCCGCGGCGGCCGCGGAACGGCCTCGCTCGCTTCACCGCGCAACCGGGTGCCCCGGGTCGCCGAACAGGGAGAGACCGGGGAGGAACGCCGCGTCACGCTCGAGCTCAAGCTGGTGGCGGACGTCGGGCTGGTGGGCGCGCCGAACGCGGGGAAATCAACCTTGCTCGCCGCCCTCACCGCCGCCCGGCCGAAGATCGCCGACTACCCGTTCACCACCCTCTCCCCGAACCTCGGCGTGGCCGAGGCGGACGAGCGGTTCGTGGTGGCGGATATCCCGGGACTGATCGAAGGAGCACATGAGGGGAGGGGGCTCGGCCTCGAGTTTCTGCGTCACGTGTCGCGATGCAGGGTGCTGGTGTACGTCGTGGATCTCACGCAAGATCCGTCCCGCGATCTCCTTGCCATCAGAAGCGAGGTCGCCTCCTTCGACAACGAGCTGGCGCGGCGCCAATCGCTGGTCGTGGGGACGAAAGCCGACCTCCTCGACGGGACGGCGGAAGCGCCCGACGTCGTGGATATCGTGGTCTCGGCAGTGACCGGGCAAGGAATGAGCGAGTTCAAGGAACGTATCGATCGGCTCGTTGAGACGGCGAAGGGAAATGAGCCGCCGCGAACTCCCTATGTCGTGCTTCGGCCCGGCCGTGAACCGTTCGTGGTGAAAAGAGAAGGCGAGCGATACCGGGTGGCCGGTCAGCGGGTGGAGCGATGGGTGGCGGAGCTCGACTTCGACGACGAGACGAAAGTGGCCGAGCTTCAGCGCAAACTGGTCAAGGCAGGGGTAGAGCGAAGGCTCGCGGAGGCGGGGGCGCGGCGGGGTGACGAGGTCGTGATCGGCACCGCAACATTCGAATTCATTCCCGAGCATGACGAATCGGTCTGAGCTGGCGGGGGCCGAGGAGGCCGGGTGGCGAGAGCTCATGGGGCTGATCGCCCAGCTCGAGCCGGCCGACGTCGGGAAGCCGGGGTTCACGACCGACGGATGGTCGGTCAAGGATCTCATCGCGCACATCGGGGCGTGGCTCGCTGAAGCGGGCCTGGTCTTCGAGCAGCTCAACAACGGAACGTACGCGGAGCAGGATTACGACGTGGAAGAGATGGATCAGCGGTTCTTCCAGGCCAACGCAGGCCTTCCCCTCTCCATCGTCAGAGCGGAATGTGCGGCGTCCAGGAACCGAATGCTCTCCGAGTGGAACGCCCTGACGTCAATCGAGCCCGCGGCAGAGGAGTGGTTTCGTGAAGCCGGGCCGGACCACTACGCCGAACACTTGGCGCAGCTTCGCGAATGGGCCGAGCGGACCAGGACCCCTTGATGACCATGGAAAAGCGCCTCGGCGTGATGGGCGGCACCTTCGATCCGATCCATTACGGACATCTGGTCACCGCCGAGGCCGCGCTCGCGGAGTTCGAACTGGACGAGGTGGTCTTCGTACCGACGGGGCAGCCGTGGATGAAGGCCAGCCGGCAAGTGGCCGCGCCGGAGGACCGTTACCTCATGACCGTGATCGCCACCTCGAGCAACCCGAACTTCTGGGTCTCTCGAATCGAGATCGAGCGAGACGGCCCCACCTACACCGTCGACACGCTGGAAGAGCTCCGCCGACAGGGACCGGACCCCACGGATCTCTTCTTCATCACCGGGGCGGACGCCATTCTGGAGATCTTCCAATGGAAGGATCCGGAGGAGGTTCTGAAGTTGGCGCATTTCATCGCCGCGACCCGGCCGGGGTACGACGTCGCCCGATTCGAGCGAGAGGCACCCACCAGCCATCCGAATATCTCGGTCATGACCGTTCCCGCGTTGGCC
This sequence comes from Actinomycetota bacterium, assembly GCA_036389535.1. Classification (GTDB taxonomy): domain Bacteria; phylum Actinomycetota; class UBA4738; order UBA4738; family UBA4738; genus JALYGK01. Next base: position 1,662 of record DASVPT010000002.1, on the reverse strand, counting down.
ATCTCGTCCAGCGACATTCGCCAACGGGTGCAGGACGGGCGCCCGATCAGGTATTTGGTCCCCGAAGGAGTCCAGACCTACATCGAGAAACGCGCCCTCTACCGGTAAGCTTGTTGCGTATTGACTCGAGCGCGAGGAACCATATCCGCGGCGTGGTGACCGACTCGGGCGACCTCGCCCGGCTCGCCGCCCGAGCCGCCTCCTCCAAGCAGGGCGAAGCGACCGTCATCCTGGACGTGCGCGAGCTCCTGACCATCACCGACTACTTCGTGATCACGTCGGGCGGGTCGGACCGTCAGGTAAGCACGCTCGCCGACGAGATCATGCGAACGCTCAGGGAGCAGGGTGTCCGGCCCGTTCGCGAAGAGCGCGACGGCGGATCGCAATGGATCCTGCTGGACTACGTGGACGTTGTGGTCCATGTCTTTCGAGACGAAGAGCGCGAGTATTACCGACTCGAGAACCTGTGGGCGGACGCGCCGCGGCTCGAATGGGACGAAGAGGCGAAGGCTTCTTCGGGGTAGCGAAGGTCCACTGGTAACATCGAGCTTCCGATCGGGCCTGTAGCTCAGTTGGTAGAGCGCGTGCTCGGCAGGCACGAGGTCACGGGTTCGAATCCCGTCAGGTCCACTCCGTATACGGGAGGCGGCCATGGCATTTCGACGAGCCAAGATCAAAGAGCAATTCGATGCGGCGATACCGGGCGTTCTTGAACCTGGAGAGCGGGTCCAGGCGGGGACGTTCACACAGTCGGGGCCGAGTCCCTGGCTCGCCGGGTTGGTCGGATGGATCGTCATGCTGATCGCCGGAGCGCGGTACTACTACGTCGCTGTTACCGACCGCAGGGTACTTTTCATGAAGGCGTCCATGTTGACGGGGCGGCCCAATGGCCTCGCCTGGGCCGATCCGCGCGGCGCCGCACAGGTGAGTGATGTAAATCTCACGAACGCCGTGTGGAGCAAACTCCGATACCGGCGGCCGGAGGGCAAGGAGCTTCGCCTCAACATCCACCGGTTCTGGCGCGAGGACGGCCAGGCAGTGGTCGATGCCCTGACCGCCTCGGTCCAGACGCCGGGAGGAGCGACTGTTCCGCCCCCTCCTCAGGCCGGCCAATCCCAGCCTTAGCCTGGAAGTTCGCGGATTCGCCGAATTTCATTAGACCGACTGCCCGGATCGGCGAACTACGGCACCATTCTTTCTCGATGACGTTGGTGTCTCGCTCGGAGCGGGCACTCGCTCGAGTCCCCGATAGCTTCCGCCCAGTAGCCGTGTATTACTAGCGACCACCTGTGATCGGAACCTCACGCCCTCACGCCGAGACGTTGACACCCGCGCCGGAAGCGAAGAGCGACTACGTCTCGGCGTTTGCAGTTGCGGCGGCGACGGCTGTTGCGGTCACTGGCTTCTTCTTGCTCCCGTATTTTCGTCGGGGCCTTCACTACCCGCTCGGATGGGACGCGCCGTTTTACATATGGCGGGCCGAGCTCGTCTCGTTGGAGGGACTTGCCGGCAATGGGGTGGTCCGGTCCGCGAGCCCCCTGTTGCTCGCGGTCCTGTCTCGGATGACGGGGCAGAGCGCCTGGACGCTGGTGGCGCTGCTCCCGCCGATCATGGCCAGCGTGGCGTCCCTCGGTGGGGCCGCCATGGCCCGCGCGGCGCTCG
>DASVPT010000001.1:0-1665 GCA_036389535.1 Actinomycetota bacterium | reverse complement strand
CTCAGCGAAGGCGTTGTTTGCCGTCGTCTTCGGCGTCCACGTTAACGTGCTGGTCACCGCAGGAGTGTGGCTGATTCCCGCCGGGCGCCCGGCGTTGCGAGTCTGCGACTGCCCGGCTCCACGCTGACATCGCGCGGACGGGCCGCTTGAGATCCGACGTTCGGTTCTCTCATTACGTCAGATACTTCCTCTGGCTCGGAACGTTTGGGTTCGGCGGTGCGATCGCGACCGTTGGCTACATGCAACGCGACCTCGTCGAGAGGCGGGAGTGGGTCGAACGCCGCGAATTTCTCAACGGCGTGGCCCTCGGTCAGACGATGCCAGGCCCTCTCGCCGCTCAGGTCGTCATGTGGGTCGGCTATCTCCAGCGGGGCGCCAGTGGCGCGCTCGGGACCGCCCTGCCGTTCATCATTCCCTCGTATGCCCTTGTTCTGACGGTCGCGTTCTTCTACGTCAGATACGAGGGGCTCGAGTTCGTGCAGTCGCTGTTCTACGGAATCGCGCCGGCGGTAATGGCGATCATCGCAACTGCGGCGGTCAAGCTCGCCCGACTCACCAACGGGAGCGACGTTCGACTCTGGGTTATTTCGGGACTAACGCTCGCCGTCACCGCGGTCACGGGCACCGAGATCGCGTTGCTCTTCGTGGCAGCGGGGTTAGTCATGATGCTGTGGGAAGCGCCGCCTCGACTTCTGCATCGTGGCTCGAGTGCTGTCCTGGGCCTTCCTTTCGTTCACTCCGTTACGGAGGCGTCCGCATCCCTTTTCACCCTGCCGACGCTGGCATGGTTCTTCTTCAAGGCCGGGGCGTTCATCTTCGGAAGCGGCCTCGCGATCGTCCCATTCCTCCGGGAAGGCGTCGTTGCGGAACACCACTGGCTAACCGATCGCCAGTTTCTCGACGCCGTCGCAATGGGTCTGATCACTCCAGGACCGGTGGTCATCACCGCGGCGTTCATCGGTTACCTCGTCGGAGGGTTCGCCGGAGCGGCCGTGGCCACGGTGGCGATCTTCCTGCCGATCTACCTCGGCGTGGTCATTCCCGGACGTTGGTTCGTTTCCCACCGTGACCATCCACGTGTGGTCGGGTTCGTGAATGGGGCGACGGCCGCCGCGGCGGGAGCGATCGGCGGCGCCACCATCGTGCTCGCGCGAGGGGCCGTCGTTGACTGGCCGACAGCCGTCATTGCCGTGCTCGCTCTGGCGTTTGTCCTCGTCTTCAAGAACAAGGAGCCCTTGCTCATGCTCCTTGCCGCTGGGGCTGGTCTCCTTTTCCACGCGATCCAGTAAGCGGCGCGGGTATCCTGATAGCGGATGCTGGCCGAGCTCAATTCCGCGAAGGCGCTATTCGCCGTCGTCTTCGGCGTTCCCGTTGCGGTGCTCGTCGCCGCGGGGGTGTGGCTGATTCCCACCGGACGCCCGGCCGCCAGGGGGGTTGTCTCGGTGCTCATGGCGGTCCTGGTCGGCATCGGGATCTGGACCGTGTTCCAATCCTCGGGACAGAGGGTGGAGGCGAGCCCTCCGTTGGCCGGTTCGAATTCGAACGCGCCTCTGGGGATGGGCCCCCAGGCGCCGGCTCCTCAGCCTTCGACTCAAGCGCCGCCCTCGGCCACTCCGGCAGCCCCCGGCGCGACCTGCAAGCCTTCCGGCTCCCAGGTCGCGTTGA